>DATKWN010000086.1:0-5410 GCA_035529515.1 Candidatus Krumholzibacteriaceae bacterium
GACCCCGTCAAGACCGGTAAGATAGCGTTAGCCCACCTGAACGAGTTCCCAGACTACTACACGAGGCTCCTGAAGCTGGAGCACGAAGCCGAGGCGTACTGGGAAAACAAGAAGTAAATCCTAGTTCATTTTTATTAAAAAGAGCGATTACTTCAAGCCCGATTATTTGACGGTAACCCCGTGCCTTGGGTTTAAATAGCCGGCTACATTCCAATAGATAAAACAGGGCTGAACAGGTTGTCACGTGGAAGAGAGTACGACGGAGCCATCACCATATTCTCCCCAGAGGGACGCATCTACCAGGTCGAGTACGCGCTGGAGCTAGTCAAGAGGGGCAGCCCCATAGTCGGCGTCAAGAGCCCCGAGGGCGTCGTCCTGGCCGCCATCGAGCCCAAGCAGAGCAGGCTGGCGGCCCCGATAAACAGCAAGAAGATATACCAGATCGATGAGCACGTCGCCGTAGCCATCGCCGGCCTGAGCCCCGACGCTAGGGTGCTCGTCCGGCAGGCCAGGTACGTGTCCCAGGGCAACAGGATGACCTACGACGAGCCGGTGGACATCGAGAGCCTCACCAGCAGCGTCGGCGACCTCCTCCAGACATACACCCAGAACGCGGGCGTCAGACCCTTCGGCGTCAGCCTCATCTTCGGCGGCGTCGACAACCACAGGGTCAGCCTCATCTCGACGGACCCCAGCGGTAGCTACCGCGGCCACAAGGCCCACGCCATAGGCCGCAACAGCGAGAAGGCCATGAAGGTGCTCCACGACCAGTATAGGGAGGGCATGAACCTCGACGAGGCCACCGCCCTCGCCATAGAGTCCCTCAAGGAGGCCGCTGACGAGGCGCTAACACCCGAAGACCTGAACATCTCCCTGATATCTGAAGAGCAGAAATTCAGGACTCTGTCTGCCGAGGAGATTAAGAAGTACTTCTAGACGCAGGGTTTATCAGTAACACCCGGTCTCTTCAACGGTGAAAACGTCATGCCAGGCAAGAAAAGCTTGAAGAAGATGGAGAAGCAGCAGTCGGCGAAGGACAAGACGGACCAGAAGTCCAAGGATAAGAGGGACAAGATCATCGGCTCCGTCGAGATACCCGACGCCACCAGCGACGAGGTAATTGGCGCCCTGAAGGGGATGAAGGCCATCACTCCCACCGGCGTCGCCTCCAAGTTCAACCTAAAGGTCAGCGTCGCCAAGAAGATGCTCAAGGAACTGGAGGATAACGGGACCCTGGAGCTGGCCGCTAGAAGCCACAACCTCAAGGTCTACGCCTTGAAGATGGACTAGATTCTCTCTATAATTATCCTACTGCCGCTTCTAAGCCCGTTGAACAGTTCTAGGCCGTCCTCTACGACGCCTATCCTGTTCACGGGCCCGTAGGGTCTCTTGTCTTCCGGGTAAATGGTTATCGCGTCTCCTCGGGGCCAGTACCCGATGGTCCCCGCCTTCACCTGATCGACCGGCTTCTCGGTGCCCCTCTTGATGCCGACGATGATGGAAACGAAGCCCATGGCCGGGGAGATCCTGGTGTTGAGGGGCAGCGTCTTCAGTATCTCCCCCACGGTCAGGGGAGCCGTGAGCCTGTTCAGGTAGCCAGTCGCTACTCCCCTATCGATCAAGGTGATCTTGATGGGTATCTTTGATAGGCTGTCACTCAACCTGTGACACCCCGTACTCCACTATCATCTTGGCGTAGTCCCTGCCGGTTGCCTGTTTGATCCCCTGCCACCCCGGGGACGCGTTCACCTCCAGCACCACGGGCCCCTCGGGACCCTCGAGTATGTCGACGCCGCAGTAGTCCAGCTCGATGACCTCCGCCGCCCTTAGCCCAAGCTCCAGCACTTCGTCGCTCATGGACTCTTCGACCATCTTGCCGCCCTGCGCCACGTTGCTCTTCCATGAGTGCGCGGGGAGGTACTTGTAGACGGCTCCCACGACCTCGCCGCCTATGACGAAGACCCTGATGTCTCTGCCAGGGTTCTGTACGTATTTCTGGATCAACAACGGGTGATGGAGCCTGTCCAGGGTGCGGTACGCGTTGTACGCGAGGTCCGTGTCCTGGAACCTCATGCTGCCCCTGCCCATGCTGCCGAGGATGGGCTTGTATATGACATCACCCATCTCGGTGGTCTTCTCGTAGGCCCTCGCGAGGCTCTCCGTCGTGTAGGTGGAGGGGACGGGTACCCCGTTCACCTGCAGCGTGTACTGGGTGGAGTACTTGTCCCTTGCCCGCCTGAACGGGTAGCTGCTGTTGATGACCTTGATGCCGGCGAACTCCATGTGCTCCAGGAGGCTTATGCGGCGCGTTATCTGCTCGCATGAGCCGCCGCCGTAGCTGCGGAGGAAGCAGATGTCGGCGTCCGTCACCTCCTCGCGGCCAACCCAGAACCTTGACCCCTCATTGCTTACCCATGAGGAAACATCCTCGGTGGATGCATCCACCGCCGTATGCCCGAGCCTGACGGCGGTATCTACGAGCTCCAGGCTGTTGGAGCTAGGCTTCGACCCATGCAGGACTATAATCTTCAAGTAGAGTCTTGAATACTCAGAATGTTGGGGTAATTAAGCATACTCATGGCTTCAATGCTAGTTTAAAAAAAGTGGAGCCTGTGACACGGGGTTGATGTGAAGACCGGCTCCGTCATTGACGCCCATGCGCCTCCTAACCACATTTTGGTAGGCTTTAATCATCCCTTTTAATAGGCCAGTGGACCAATGGTGGATTGGGAATAATTCACTTTTTATTGCGTGTGACAACCATAGAGACGTGGTCTCACTACTCGAGGCAGCGATAATAGGCGTACTCCAAGGCGTCCTGGAGTGGCTCCCGGTCTCCAGCGAAGGGAACCTTACACTGTTCCTCGTCTCGGTACTGGGCTTCGACCCCTCGGAGACCCTGAGCCTGGCAGTCTTCCTCCACCTGGGCACGGGGCTTGCGGCCCTCGTCTACTACAGGAAAGAGTCTTGGGGCATCCTCGTCGGGGCCACGGAGAGGGATAAAGACATGAGGTTAAGGCTCTTGGTGATGACCGGGCTCACCGGGGCTGTCGGTTTCCCCATCTATATGTACCTCAACGTCTCAGCCTACGTCGGTGAGGCCCTCCTCGCCCTGACAGGGTTGGCGCTCATCGCCACTGGCCTCATGCAAAAACATAGGAAGGTGACTGGAGAGAGGGACTCTTCAAGCCTCAGCTGGATCGAAACAACAGCTCTAGGCGTTCTCCAGGGGCTGGCGATAATACCGGGCTTGTCGCGTTCAGGGGTCACGACGTCGACCATGCTCCTGAGGGGGCTAAGAGGCGACGAGGCGTTCAACGTCTCCTTCATCATGAGCATCCCCGCGAGCTTCGCGGCCGGCCTCGGGTTGATGCTGATAGACGGGTTCCAGGTGACAGCCGGAGCATTAATGGCTGTGGTCGTTTCCGCCGGCGTCGGATACATGACGATCGGTGCCTTGATAGGGTTCGCTGAGAAAACGAGTTTCTGGAAAATATGTGTAGGTCTAGGCTCCCTGGCCTTGCTGGCCTGGGCTCCTAACCTTCTTTTTTAGGGTAGTTTTTGCTCTGGATTGAAGCCATCGCCGCTATTCCGTCGATGCTGGCAGATCTCAGCGTCTCTAGGGGCAGCGCCAGTATGATGGTGTTGCTCTGGTCCTTGCTGACGTCGTTGATGGTTGATAATATCCTCAGCTGCATCGCGTTGGGGTCCTTCATGTTCGCCGCGGCCTCACTCAGCTTCACGGATGCCTGGAGCTCGGCGTTCGCCTTGATGATGACGGCCCTGGACTCACGCTCGGCCTCGGCCTGTACGGCGAAGGCGCGTTTCATGTCAGTGGGCAGGCTTATGTCCTGGAGGCCGGCGCGGGTGATATCTATACCCCAGTCTTTTACCAGGAGATCGATCTCTTCCTTGAGCTTCACAGCTACCTCCTCTCTGTTCTCCAGTAGAACATCCAGATCATAGGTACCTATGATGTTCCTGATGGCGGTCTGCGCATACTTGTTCACCGACATCCGGTAGTCCTGGATCTGGAGTATGAGCTTCTCTGGGTCCTCTATCTTCATGAAGACCACGGCGTCGATGATGACGCTGATGTTATCCTTGGTGATGGCAGACTGGCCCATGAGGTCGATGGTCTGTGTCCTGATGTCCACGCGCTGCAGGTTGTCCACTATGGGTATGCGCATGTGCAGACCTGTCTCAGCGATCTGCTCGATCTTACCGAACCTGATCACGGCTACTCGCTCCCACTGGGGGACGACGTAGAAGGTTGGGATTATGAAGACTGCAAGTATGACTAGGATTATTCCTAACCAAAACCACATTCTATTCTATACCTCTTCGTTACGGTCATTATTTGACCTAATGATATCTATAGTATACGGTTATATCAACATTATCTATATAGATAATATAGGGAAAATGGGTTACACAGAGAAGCTTTCGCTGTAAGGTTTCTCCAAAATGAAAAGTGCCCGGACGTTCTCGCCTGCCGGGATGCAGTTTTCAGAGCCAAAGCCCTGCTCTTTTGAAGCCCATCCCTGCTGCTCAGCGGTTTTCTGGCCCTTCGCCTCTTCGGCCTTCTTCCGCTCCCATCCGGGCAAAACTATATCATACCTACATACTATTTACTCGTTACCTTGTAAGAAAACATCAACATCGCGCCACTTTGTCCCCGAGACACACCGATTATTGTAACATCGTAGTTAAGTTTGTCTCATGGCTCCGGGACGTTCAAACATTGAACGGTACGATGAAACCACATATTAACATGGAAAGGTCATTTTACAAGATACATGCAAGATTATGGTTCCATCAAACGGCTTGAAGACCCAAGTTTCTAACACATGACGATATGTGCAGGTTAGAAATTGTGGATTCATTACAGAAAAAACATGGTTGAAAAGAAGTTGGGTGCTACTCTTCGACGTCTCTACGCTCTATGTGAATTGTAGCCCTGGTCACTATCGCGGCGATGGCTCCCAGCGCCGCAAGATATGGCGCGATCAATGCCCCGATGGCTACGGCCGTCACAGGGATCTCCAGTAATAGATCCCCTTTCTCGTTTCTGACGACTATCCTCCTGACGTTTCCCTCGGCAATGAGTTGTCTGACGCGTCCGATTAGGTCGTCGGCGGCGACGGTGACCTCCTCCCAGTGGGTTCCCATCGTCTCGGTCCCACAGTTGGGGCAGTACCTCGCCTCATCATTGATCTCTTTTCCGCATCTTCTACAGTATAGCATGTCTGTAAGTTTAGCGGACGATTATTAAAACATATCGCTAGCGACATAGGGCTTTAGCTGTTAGGAAGCACCACAGAACACCCTTAAACACAGGCTCCAAGTTAGCGTACTCCTCAGCCGTATTCCTATCGCCGCCACGGTCACCGCCGGTGCTTATCGAAGG
>DATKWN010000087.1:0-3114 GCA_035529515.1 Candidatus Krumholzibacteriaceae bacterium
ATCACCCCCCTGGTCCTGCTGCTGAACGTGGCGATAGTCAAGCTGAGGGAGGAGCCGGACCTGGAGAAGAGGTTCGGTGACGAGTACCGTCGATACAGGGAGAAGACGCCCTTCCTCGTCCCGGCCCCGGGGAGACTGTACCGTGGCTTCGTCAAACACGGCCTATCTGGGCGGAGGACGCAGCTACTGTACGTCTCTCTCGGGCTGATTCTCCTCGTGGTCCTCGGGTTGCTGGCGTTCAGCCCAAGCGTCCCAAGGATCATCTTCGGCGCCCAGACGATGGTGACCGGCGGCCTCTTCATCCTCATCTGCGCAGCGGGGCTCGTCGCAGCCGTCGCCCCAGGGAGGCTGAGGGGCGTCGGACACGGGGCGAGGCAGAAACCGGGCGTAGTCGGCCACCACCCGGACTGCCCGGAGTTCAGCGGGCACGTGTTGAGGGTGTATGGTAGGGCGCTGTGCGCCGGGTGCACGGGCCTCGCCCTGGGCGCCGTCTTGTCCATCCTTGGTGGATTCCTTTACTTCTTTGGCGGGTTATGGGTCGGAGATCCCTCGAATGTCTTCTATACCGGCGCCCTACTTGTCGCCCTAGGGGTCATCCAGCATTTCATCGACATGGGCAGCCCGCTGTTCCACCTGTCACTGAACGTCGTGTTCGTTTTCGGCGCGTTCATGTTGGCCGCATCCCTTAGAACGTTGGGGGCGAGCTTCTTCGTTGAGGCTTACCTGCTGGCGTCGGTGCTTTTCTGGGTGGCGGCGCGCATCAGGGTGTCCCAGGGGGAGCACCTCAGGGTGTGCAGCCGCTGCCCCGAGCCCTGCCCAGACGGCTTCAGGTAACTTTCCGTGAGTAACGTTTCTATAAGATGGTGACGATCAGCGTACTAGGTGACGGTTTTGGTGTACTGCACGAAGTGCGGAACCGAGAACGAAGAGGACGCAGAAGTATGCAAGAACTGTGGAGCCAGTCTCCATCCCCCGGCGTACAGGTCGAGGAGGCGGGACTGGGACTTCGACGAAGACTGCTTCGGCGGCAGAAACAGGATGACTTGGCCCCTGCTCATAGGCGCGTTCCTCATCCTCATGGGTCTCTCGACGCTTCTGGGGGACGTGGTTCCGTGGGCCAGATGGGATACTCTTTGGCCTCTCTTCATCATCGCCATCGGCGTCCTCGTCGTCAGTAACGCGATGAGGAGACGCTGACCCACTTTTTCTTATCCAGTTTCCTGTTGCCGTATCCTCTCGTAGAGCACTATCGCCGTGGCGACGCTCACGTTGAGTGAGGGAATCTTACCCCTCATGGGTATCCTGACGAGAGTGTCGCACTTCTCAAGGAGGGTGGGGTTTATGCCTCTGTCCTCGCCGCCTATGACGAAAGCGACGGCCCCCGTCAGGTCGACGGCCCAGTACGGCGCGTCGCCGGAGGCGTCCACCCCTACGACCCTGAACCCGTCGTCCTTCAAGGTCTTTATAGCCGTGTAGAGGCTCCGCCTCCAGACAGGCACATGGAGGCTGCCTCCCATGGAGACCCTGTGGACCGTCGCCCCCAGGTCCGCGCTCCCCTTCTTGGGTATCACCACGCCGTCTACCCCGGCGGCGTCAGAGGTCCTCAGTATGGCTCCCAGGTTGTGGGGGTCCTGAACCTGGTCCAGCAGGAGTATGCACGCCGCTCTCCCCGTCTCCTCCAGCACCTTCTCTAGGCCCCAGCCTGGGTTGGGCTCGACCACCGCCATGATTCCCTGGTGGCGCCCCGTCTCGCTGATCTTGTCCATCCTCTGCCTCGTGACGAACTCCACGGGGACCTTCTTGCCCGCGGCGGCGCCGAGGATGCCCTGTATCTTGGGGTCCCGCTCCTTACCCTTCTCCACCCGGATCAGGGTCACGGTTCCCGCCCTGAGCGCCTCCTGCACCGGGTTTCTTCCCTCTAGCTGGATCAATGCACCCTCATCTTGGGGTGCTTTCCTTAAAAACAAGGCTCCTACTCGGCACTCCGTCTACGTTGCTTTACGCCCTGCCTTGATGCAGCACCACTGCCCCAGCAGCAGCCCGATGGACGCGCCCACCACTATGCCTAGGCTGAGGTTGCCTGGGTAGTTGCCCACGATGCCTCCCAGCGTGGCCCCGACAATGATGCCGGTCACCTTGTTGAACCTATTCACCCGAGGCATACAGTTACATTCTCTGAACAGTTTTTAAGGTAGCTCCTTCGGCAACTCGTGAGTAGTACTTCTTGAACTCCCCGATGGTGCCGCCTTGGATATACTCCAGACTCGTCCATTCTACCCTCCACCGGGTCTTTTCCGTGGAAGGGTATTTATATTAACGCGCCCCGCGGAGGTTTTCCCATGCTGCTTCACATAGCCCACGGCGACGAGTGGGCGAGAGCCCAAGAGGACGGGTTATACCGGACGGGTTCCCTGCACGATCAGGGCTACACCCACTGCTCCTACCCGCATCAGGTCGTCGAAGTGGCGAACTCGATTTACAGGGGGCGGAGGGGCCTGGTTCTCATCCACATCGACCCCGAGAGGCTGGAATCACGGGTGGTCGAGGAGGACGACGGCGGCGGTGAGCTGTACCCCCACGTCTACGGACCCATAAACGTGGGCGTCGTCGTTAAGGCCGAGTGCTTCGAGCCCA
Organism: Candidatus Krumholzibacteriaceae bacterium; assembly: GCA_035529515.1. Taxonomy (GTDB): domain Archaea; phylum Thermoproteota; class Bathyarchaeia; order TCS64; family TCS64; genus RBG-16-57-9. The sequence continues at coordinate 2,635 of DATKWN010000087.1, forward strand.
GAGAAGACGGTAGATTCGCTCACTCCGACCTGAATGATTCTTAAGCGGGTGCGTCTATGCGTTGTTGGTGCCGACTTTGTCTGAGGGCAGCATGAAGAAGATGGGTGAGCTCCTGCGGCAGGGAGCACGCATGTTGAGTGACGCATGCCCGGAGTGCGGGACCCCCCTGTTTCAGCTGAAGAACGGCGACACCATATGCCCTATGTGTAACAAGCCGGTTAAATTCGTTAAAAGCGACGCCGACCCGCAGGCCGAGGCCCAAAAGAAGCGACTCGAAGAGTCTTTGAGGAAAAAGATCGACGAGGTCCAGGCCAGGCTCGATGAGGCCGACGACCCGGTGCTCATCGGCGAGCTCACGGACACCCTGATGAAGCTCATGGAGGCCCTCGACAGGGCGAAGAAGCTGGGCGCCTAGAGCAGCGTTATAACCGTGACCCCGGCGACGATGACTAGGCAACCCGCCATGATCCTAGGCGTGAT
>DATKWN010000088.1:0-10953 GCA_035529515.1 Candidatus Krumholzibacteriaceae bacterium
TCGTCCCTGAACCACCTGTCCTGGGAGCGGATCTGGTCCCAGCGGCCCTCCTCCTTCACCCACTCCCAGCCGGGGTTACGCATGAGCCATCCCCAGTCCACCTTCTCGCCGTCCACCGTGAAGCTCATCGAGCCGTCCTGCCTGTCCATGCTGTAGCCCTCGACGACTATCACCTTGGCGTCGACGGCCTCCATTACCATGCGGAGGGCGTCCGCGTCGGTGTAGTTGCTGGGGTGGGGGCTGTACCAGTTGGGCTTTATGAGCAGCACCTCAGACTCTGGGAGCCGTCCCTGCAGGCTCTTCCTCAGGTCCCTGCCGGTTTTCACCCTGTCCACGGTGACCGAGCCCAGTCTATGCAACCTGGTTCACGGTGTCACTAGTGTGTGAAGATCGGTATAACGTGAACGGATCACAAGGCGTCGATAAATACTATATTCAGCGGCTTCCCATCCTTCTGGAGATGGCTAAACCTAGGCCTATAGAGAGGGGCGACATAGTGAGCGCGCTGACGCTGGTGCTCATCTTCATGTCCATCATGGCGGGGAGGGAGCTGGGCAGCTTCTACGCGAGCTACGATGAGCTCAAGAGCCTCAAGGTGCTCTTCAGAGTCAGCGAGGAGGAGATGTCGGTTTACCTCAGGGACGTGCTCTCAGGCGGGGCCCCCGACCTAGGCTTCGGGCTGGCGATCACCCTCCCCGCCGTAGACGACGAGACCAAGCTGGTGACCGAGACGCCTGACTACGCCAGGCGGTGGATCATAAGCGTCACCCTGAGCGCCGTCACGGTCCGCCAGCCCTCCGTCTCCGACGTGGAGCTTGAGCTGCTGGTAGAGGACGAGGCCTTCGTCCAGGAGACGTTCACCTTTCCTAAAGAGAAGGTTTCCTACCTGGGCCTGGTGGACCGTGGGGTGGAGCTCAGGGTCGGCGACACCCAGTCCCTCCGTTCCACGATAATGGAGGCCGCTGGGCGGTACTCTGGCGAGGTGAAGATGGAGGTCAGGGGGAGAGTCAGGGCCCACCTCTGGTTCCTGGAGACGTGGCTGCCCTTCTCGACGACCCGGTACCCCCTGATGGAGGCGCCTCACATCCTGTACGGTTCCTCGGAGTGGAGAGGCTTGGACGGGGCTGCCGTGGGCAGCGTCGAGACTGGGCAGCCGGTCATGGTGTCCGTCTCTTTTAGGAACCCGATGCGCGTCCACAGCCTCAGTGAGAACGTGACCTGCACGATCCATAGGGATGGCGTGCCAGTGGCGAGCGTCACGAAGGAGGTGAACGTCGCCCCTGACAGCGAGGCGGTGTACGTCTTTCAGTACACACCCGACGAGCCCGGGGACTACGGCTACGTTCTCACGTTGGATGGTGCGCCTCTGAACGCCGACGAATCGTCTCCCACGCTGAAAGTCCAATGACTTGGGAGAGACGAGCTAACTCACATAAAGAATTTCTACTTGAAGTCATAATGTGAGGACAGTAACTAGAGACGTGTGGGTGACTCCGCCTTGCAGCGCCTAGCCTTAGAGGTTCTCCAGAGGCTGAACCGAGCCGAGACCCCAGACGAGGCCATCGAGCAGATACTGACCGCGGTCAAGGAGTTCACGGGCGTCTCGGCGGTGGGGATCAGGCTCAGGGACGGCGACGACTACCCCTACTTCTACTACGACGGGTTCAGCGACGTACACGTGGAGATGGAGAGCAGCCTCTGCGGCTACGACGACGAGGGAAACCTGATCAGGGACCGCGGGGGGAAGCCGGTCCTGGAGTGCATGTGCGGCCTCGTGATACTGGGACGCACGGACGGCTCCAAGCCCTTCTTCACGGAGGGCGGCAGCTTCCACTCGAACAACACGTCGGAGCTGCTACGCGCCACCACCGACGAAGACAGACTCATCCACACGAGGAACGTCTGTAACGCCGAGGGCTACGAGTCGGTGGCGCTCATACCATTACGCAGCAAGGACAGTATAATCGGGCTGCTTCAGCTCAACGACGAGGACGAAGGCAGGTACACCGAGGAGATGATACTGTTCCTTGAGGGGCTGGGGGAGAGCATAGGCATAGCGCTAACCCACATGAAGGAGGAGGAGCGGAGGAGGAAGGCCGAGAAGGAACGGGAGAAGCTCCTCACCCAGCACGGGCTCAGGCTCAGGGAGCTCAACGCCCTGTACAACGTCTCAGAGCTGCTGGACAAGCCCGACCTGACCGTCGAGGAGACTGTTCAAGGGATCGTTGAACTTTTGCCGGCGGGGATGCAGTACCCTGAGGCCGCCGTCGCCCGCATCGTCGTGAAGGACAAGGAGTTCAAGACCGACGGGTTCAGGGAGACCGAGTGGTGCATCAAGTCATCCATCAGAGTCTACGACAAGACGATGGGATCAGTCGAGATCCACTACCTGGAGGAGAAGCCCGAGAGCTTCAACGGCCCCTTCCTAGAGGAAGAGGTGAAGCTGCTGGACGCGGTCAGCGAGCAGGTGTTCAGGATACTCGAGCACAGGGAGAAGAGCGAGTGGCAGACCCAGCTCGACAGGTACGCGTTGATACTCAGCGACGAGGAGGTCCAGCACCTCCTCTCCCTCGTCACCGAGGACATCTCCATCACCCAGATGGACCAGGATGGACTCGACTACCCGGACGTCCCCCAGGAAGGGAGCGAGCATCTGATAGAGAGCTGGCTGCACCTCAAGACCATGCTTGACCTTGACAGGAGGCTCCTCATGAAGCTGCAGAGCCTCCTCGAGGACTAGCAGCCTTCAAGTATCGACGCCCCAGATATCTTACACATGGTTGCTCCAAGCGATCTCTGCGCAGACGTCGCCTTCGTCAACGGCAGGGTCATCACGGTGGACGAGGACGACGCCGTCGCCGAGGCCGTGGCCATCAAGGGCGGCAGGATACTCAGGGTGGGCTCAGACGACTATGTCGGCGGGGTCGTCGGCGAGGCCACGGAGGAGCACGACCTCGGGGGCCGCACCATGCTGCCGGGGCTCATCGACAGCCACATGCACCCCGGCTCCTACGGCGTGTTCCTCGTCAGAGGCGTACCCTGCGGCCCGGACGTGGGCTCGGTGGACGGGCTCCTCCAACGCATAAAAGCCAAAGCCGAGGGCACTCCATCGGGTAGCTGGCTGCTGGGGTACCGCCTCGACAACGTTAGGCTGGGAAGGTACCCGACGCGCTGGGAGCTGGACGCTGTCACCCCGGAGAACCCCCTCTACATACAGAGGCGCGACGGCCACGTGGGCGTGGTCAACAGCCTGGCGCTGGAGGCCGCCGGGATAACGAAGGATACACCCGATCCGCCGCACGGCAGGATCATGAGAGACGAGTCGGGGGTCCCCACAGGCGTCCTCCTCGAGGCCGCGAAGGACCTGGTCTACGCCAGGATACCAGAGCACACCCTGGACGAGTACCTGCGGGGCCTCCCACTGGTGGTCGAGGAGCTGGTGGCCAACGGCCTCACCACCGTCCACGCCAGCATGGTGGACTCCAAGGAGTTCAGGGCGATGCAGATCCTGCGGCGGAGCGGTGAACTGGGCGTCAGGCTCTGCGTCCACATGAGCGGCCGCGAGGAGGGGATGCTCGAGAGCCTCATCGCCTCAGGGATACAGACCCCGTTCGGGGACGAGTGGCTGAAGATAACCGAGATAGAGTGGGTCTACGACACCAGCACCAGCGGACGCACGGCCGCGTACAACGAGCCCTACGTGGGGGAGCCGGACAACTACGGTATACTCCTGTACGACTACGACGACATAGCCGACAGGGTAAGGAGGGCGCACCTCGCGGGCCTCAGGGTGGGGCTGGACGGCATCGGGGACAGGGGCATCGGCCTGGCCCTGGACGCGATAGAGGAGGCCCTCAAAGAGAAGCCGTGGCCGGATCACCGGCACAGGATAGAGCACTGCTGCTACGTCACGCCCTCCATACAGGACAGGCTGCTGGATCTGGGCGTCATCGACGCGTCGGCGACGGGCTTCATACACGATCTGGGCGACGCCTACCAGAGGCACAGGGGCATGGAGGAGATGAGGTGGATGTGGCCCCACAGGACCCTCATAGACCGCGGTATCCCGGCGCCGGGGCACAGCGACTGCCCCGTCTGCAGCAGCAACCCGTGGCTCGGCATCTACGGCATGGTGACCCGCAGGTCCAGCGGCGGCGAGGCGCTCTACGCCGGGGAGGGATGCACCCCATTGGAGGCCATAAGGGCGTACACCATCGACGGCGCCTACGCCTCACACGAGGAGGGCGTCAAGGGAAGCATCGAGGAGGGGAAGCTCGCCGACCTGGTGGTCGTGGACCGGGACCCGCTGTCCATCGACCCACGGGACCTGAAGAACGTCGGGACGTTGATGACGGTCATCGACGGTAAAGTGGTTTACCGCAGGTAGCATGCTGGGAACCAATCATATTTTTTAGATACATTTAAGTAAAAAATGCCTAGGGGCATACACGCAGACGGGCTGAGGTAAAAACTCGCAGCTGTTCCAAGAGTTTCAACGGGATCTGTCTGACGGATTAATGCATAAATGAATGGGGGCAATTTTTGCCCCGTGACTTCACTGCACGATCAATTTGTATAGTTCGGGGCGACGGTACAGCTCGAAGTTGAAGACCCCCTCCTTGATCTCCTTACAGAGGTCCAGGTCTATCACGGCGTCTATGAGGTCGTCCTCGTTGGCGTAGGACATGGCGATGACCTCGCCAAGCGGCGAGACGATCATGCTCTGGCCCATGAGGACGTAGCCTGGCTCCTCCTCTCCGCAGTGTGCGACCCCCACCGCCCATGTGCCGTTCTGGTAGCACCCGGCCTGCATGGACAGCTTGTTGTGGAACTCCGCCAGCCTGCTGTACGACTTCGCCTTCCTGTAGTGGGTCAAGGGCGTGTTCCAGCCGATTATGACCAGCTCCACTCCCTGGATCCCCATGCACCGCCAGGTCTCGGGCCATCGTCTGTCGTTGCAGATGGCCATGCCGATTCTGCCGCCGAAAGCGTCCCACACCTTGAACCCTGTGTCTCCCTCCTTGAAGTACCTCCTCTCCAGATGCTGGAACCTTTGGCCAGGCACAGGCTCCGCGGTCCCCGGGATGTGCGCCTTATTGTACTTCCCTGTGATGTGGCCTTCAGCGTCAACGAGTATAGAGGTGTTGTACCTGCCTTCTTCGCTGAGCTCAGCGTACCCCAGGTGGAACCCTATGCCCAAGTCCTTGGCCCTGTCAAAGAGGGGCTGCGTGGAGGGGCTCGGCATGGACCTCTCGAAGTATTTTAGAAGCTCTTCCTCCGTCAGCAGCATCCGCGGGAAGAAGGTGGATAGGGCGCACTCCGGATAACAGACGAGCTGGGCCTTCCTCCTGGCGGCCTCCTCCATAAGGTCTATGAGGCGTTCCACCACTTCCTCCCGGGGCTCGTTCTCGTATATGGGGCCGATCTGAGCGGCGGCTACGTGAAGCTTTCGAGGTGACTCATTCAGGTGAACCGCATCCACCATTCTGCACCCCTAGTTATTTGATGATAAGAGTCCGGTTCTCAAGGTACTCGTCGTAGTCGGATGTCTCGGCTATCCTGCCTATTATCACGTGGTTCGTGACCCTCTTGCAGATCGGGCATCTTGTGATCGTGCAGGTGTCTATATCCCATCTTCCGTAAACTCTGGATTCATGCTCGTGTCCGCAGTCACTGCACTTCAGCAGAGCGCTCCAATCGGTGATAATCATTTTCTTCACTGTGTCTCACCTTGAGGGAGCCGGGTCAAAATAGAGCCTCTAACATATACTACCATATGCGAATCTTGAATTATCGTTGATGCACGACTACGGCTTCTCCTCAGCTATCACAACCCACGGGGCTATATGTATATTGCACAATAATTCTTAATATGTATGTGAATCTATCTAGATTGATATAGATTTATTCTAGTCCATTTATACTTATTTTAGAAAGTTATATGAGTGCCGTTCCATTCCCCTTACTGATGGAAAAACGTAAGATCATGTCCCTCGGCAGCTCCCTCGCCGTCACTCTTCCCAAGGAATGGGTTAAAGAGAACAGCTTGAGCAAGGGTGAGACCGTGACCATGACGGTCCAGAGGGACAAGAACCTGCTACTCAGCCCAGGGGAAGACTTCAACTTGAAGCCTAAGAGGGAGCTTCACCTTCTCATAGGGTTCAACGAGGACATTGAGTCCATAGTGAGGCAGATAATCGCGGGGTTCCTCAACGGGTACTCCTTCATAAAGCTCACCTCGAACCGGTACTTCACTTCGCAGCAGCAGTCAGCCATCAGGGATGTGACCAGCAAGCTCTACATGATGATCATTGAGGCTGAGGCGGGCAGCATCACGCTGCAGACGCTCCTGGACGAGTCGCGGGCCTCAGTGATCTCTAGCATTGAGCGGATGCACATCATCACCTACTCGATGTGCAGGGACGTGTTGAGTTCCTTTCATAACATGGACCGGGAGCTACTTCAAGTGATATACTCGCTGGAGGAAGAAGTCGACAAACTCATGTTTCTCCTACTCAGGATGATACGGCTGGCGGCCATCAACCCCTTCCTCGCGAAACAGCTGAGCCTCGACCCCCTCGACTGCCTCGACTATCAGACCCTCGTCCACCGGATCGAGCGCATCGGCGACCACATGGCACAGATCTCGCAGAGCATGATCTCCATAATCGACCTAGATATATCCGTGCCGACGGAGGTTTACTCAACGATACAGGAGGCCGCTGAGATCGCCTTCACGACATACGATATGGCCGTGAGGGCCTACATGATGAAAGACGTTAGCAGGGTAAACGAGATAATAGACAACCAGCGGAAGATCGCGGATCTGTATGAGAAGATCACGCCTCTTCCCTACTTCGGGAAGTACAACAACCTTACAGCCCTCTCCCCGATCATAACCATGAGGGAGGGCATCAAGAAGATAAGCCACTACGCGGCCGACATCGCGGAGCTTACCATCGGCAGAGCCTACAAGTAGAGCTATCAACACGCCTGAGGGAACACTGTGTAGCTTAAATCATGGAACTGTATGTGGGCTACGTCCTTGGGTTTCGTGTAGAGTTGTCCCAGTGGTGGAGGAACAAGTCGTGGCACCTAAGCCTAATCAGAAGCCGTGCAAGAGGTTTGGAGTCATCTAATTTTTATGATGGACGCCAACTAAGGGTTTAAATTATGCCGTCTGGGTAAGCATTGGAGTCTCTCTGGAAGCCATGTGAATTTCATGGTATTGCCATTGTTTTTCCTTCCAGCCAGAGAGACTCAAACCCCCAATACTGACGCGTCAGCATCGAGCATGGAAAGACCTTATCACCGCAGACAGTAAATTTGGGTCGGTTGACGGAGGTGTCTAGGCTAAGTAAATGGTTACCCGTCGCAGTCGCGGTCGTCGCCATCACTGCCATACTCCTCCCTAGGTACCTGCCGAGAGACGGACAGGAGACCCATCAGCACGCCCTTACCCTAGAGGAGTGCAGTGGGACGCTGACCATCCTCTACGACAACAACCCGTTCGAGGAGAGCTGCGTATCCGAGTGGGGGTTCAGCTGCCTCGTCGAGTTGGAGGACAAGACGATCCTCTTCGACACGGGGGGCGACCCCGAAGTTTTCGCCCACAACATAGAAGCCCTTGGCGTCGACGTCACGGAGATAGACTGCGTAGTGCTCAGCCACGAGCACTGGGACCACGTCGGAGGCATAGACGTCGTCCTGGACGCCAACCCGGACGTCTCGGTCTACTTGCCCGAGACGTTTCCCTACCACATAAAGAGCAACACCAGGGCCAGTGCGCCCACGAGCTTGCCCACCTTGAGCCTGTCCACATAAAAAGGTTGACAAAGCGGGTATTATTGATTTACCTATGCCCTAGAGCTCAAGTGAATGCGTATCCCTTGCCTGGCTATGATTGCGTTACCAGTAAAAAGTCAGGCCTCGGTCTGAGGCAGCTCGGCTTCTTCCTCTAGGTTCATCACCGCCGGTATGAAGAACGCCGCGGCGCCTATCAACGCCACCACGACTCCCCCGATCCTGAACCAGATGAACAGGCCGAGGCTGTCAGAGACCGGGCCGGCGAACGCCAGGCCTATAGGCGTCATGCCGCCGCTGAGGCTCATGAGGATGGTGAACACACGTCCCTGCATCTCGGGCGGGATCACGGCCTGCATGCTGGAGAAGAAGGTCCCGTTTGCTATGGTGTTGAAGACGGCGAACACGAAGACGCAGCCCACGGCCACCAGGAACAGCTCGGGGGGCATGAAGCTGAAGGCCTCTATGAAGACGCCGCCTATGATTATCGACGTCATGGCGGTGACTATGCGTTTCCTGAAGCCTCCCCACGCCCCCAGGAGGAGGCCGCCGGCTATCATCCCGACGCCGTTGGCCGACTGGAGCCACCCCAGTTCTACGGCGCCGCCGTTGAAGTGGTTGGTGACCACCAGGGGGAGGAGGCTGAACGCGGGGTTCATGAGGAAGTTCATGACCATGGACATCCCCATGATGATCCTGAGGCCCCTCCACCTCCACACGAACATGGCCCCCTCCCTCATGTCCATTAGCACGGTCTTAAGCCCCAGCATCTCGGTCAGCTCGCGGATGGGCTGAGGAACCTTGATGAAGAACAGGGGGCCCACCGCGAGCACCGCGGTGGCCACGTCGATCAAGAGTATGGTCTGGATCGGCATTACCTGCATGAGGAACGCCCCCAGCGGAGGCGCTACGATGGCGGCCATCCCCTGTAGGCTCTGGTTCATCCCGGCGACCCGGCTGAGGCTCCCCCTGTCCACCATCATGGTCGTCGTGGCCTGCATGGCTGGCCACTGGAAGGCTCCTCCCAGGGACCGGGTGAACATGGCCAGGTAGACGTGCCAGAGCCGTATGGCGCCGGTGCCGTAGAGGAACGCAAGCGCCACCACCACGAGGGCTATGAAGGAGTCCGAGACCATCATCACGGTTTTACGGTTCCACCGGTCCACCAACGCGCCGGCGAAGGGCCCCAGCAGCACCTGGGGCAGCATGGCGACGATGCTGGCGAAGGCCAGGGTGGACGCCAGCCCCGTGGTCTCGGTTATCCACCAGACGAGGGCGAACTGGACCAGCCTGCTGCCGAAGAGGGAGAACGCCTGGCCGCCGAAGACGACCATGAACGGCCCCATAGGGCGCTCAGAACTCATGGGGTAGCTAGTCAAAGCGGATAATAAAAAGATATGAGTACCTAGCCGGCGGCTCTGCACCCCACCCAAGATCAGTAGCCCACCACTAACCCTTTTCACACGCCGACGTCCTAGGATCAGGTATGAGGCTCACCACAAGGCTCGGCGACACGGGGCTCACCGTCTCGAGGCTGTGCTACGGCACCGAGCCCTTCACCTTCAAGAAGGGCCCCGAGGGCGCCAAGACACAGGGAGACGTACCGCCGCCAGAGGGGGGAAGAAGACTCGCGGAAGCCTATGGGCTGGGAGTCAACTTCTGGGACACCAGCGACGACTACGGCACCCACCCCCACGTGGCCGAGGGGCTGAAGCTGGTCCCCCGTGGAGAGGTGGTGGTCGCGGACAAGACCAACGCCCACACCTACGAGGAGGGCTTGAAGGCCGTGGAGCATAGCCTAGGGGACCTGGGCACCGAGCACGTGGACATAATGTTCCTCCACATCGTGCCTCCCACGCCCGTGGAGAGGCGGGACGCGGCGGGGCGCCCATACGTCTCCGGCCCACTGAGCAGCAGGATGGGGGCGCTCAAGGCCTTCCTGGACGCCAAGGAGACGGGCCGGGTGAGAGCCACGGCGCTATCCACCCACAGCACCGAGACTCTCCGGCAGGCGCTGGAGGTCCCCGAGGTAGACGTGGTCTGCACCACGCTGAACATGGCTGGGGCCTACGTGGACGACGGCACCCAGGAGGACAGGATCGAGGCCATCCGGGACCTTCATGACGCCGGCAAGTTCGTCTACGTCATCAAGGTGCTCCACGCGGGGAGGCTCAGGGCCCAGGCGGAGGAGGCCATCAGGTACGCCCTCCAGTTCCACGAGTTCATAGACGCCTGGAACATAGGCATGTACGACCTTGTCGACGTGAGGAAGAACCTGAAGCTCTTCGGCGAGGTTCTCCCATAGACTCCGCCTCCTTTTTATCTGAGAGGGCGATATCAAGCTAGGTTCTCTGAGCCATGAAATCGCTTAGCCGGGTCCTCGCACTGGAAGGCAACATCCGTGTGCTGGCGGCGCAGACCCTCATCAGCCAGATAGGGTTCGGCATGTTCTACGTGATATGGCAGCCATACCTCCTCAGCACCGGCATAAGCATCGGGCAGCTGGGGGTCATCCAGACCATGATCAACGTAAGCACCGGCCTAGGGCTGCTGGCGTGGGGCTACATCAGCGACAACTACGGGAGGAGGCCGGTCGTCATAGTCAGCAACGTCTGCAGGGTCGCAGCCATGGCGGTGCTCATCGTGTCGAGGCACTACTATGCGCTGCTGGTCTTCGCGTTCTTCATCGGGTTCACCGCTATGTTCATGATGGGGAACCCCGGTAGGAACGCGTTGATCACCGAGTCGGTGGACAGCGCCCAGAGGGCCACGGCTTTCAGCACACTCCTCGCCGTCAGCCAGGGCACGAGCACGCTGATGGCCTCGGCTGGAGGCTACATCGCGGTTAAGGCGGGGTACACACCCATCCTATACGTAACCCTCGTCGTCGACGTGATCGGGCTGACGCTGCTCTACTTCTACCTCAAAGAGACCCATACGCCGGACACCGGGAAGAAGGACGCAGCCCCCTTCGGGGCGAGGGTTAGGGACGCCCTTCTCCCTGAGGGAGAGAACGTCGTCTTGTACCTGATCATGCTGACGATGGGGTTCGGCTACGCGGTGGCCTACAGCCTCTTCTACGGCGCCCTCACCGACTACCAAGGGTTCACGCCCCTGGAGCTGGGGTTCATGAGCACCAGCTTCAACCTC
>DATKWN010000089.1:0-8336 GCA_035529515.1 Candidatus Krumholzibacteriaceae bacterium
GGTTCGCGCTGGAGCCTCTGGAGACGGGTACCCTGCCGCTCCCCGATGAGCCCGAAGAGGAAGAGTGATGAGCCTCCGAGACATCGCCGCCCCCAAGAAGAAGCCCAGGTCGCGGTACACGCGGCAACTCACCGCGAAGGAAGTGCGCGCCATGAAGAAACGGGGCTACGACGCGGAGCGGGAGCTGGTGCACATGCTGCGGGACGTAGGCTACGACGCCATACGGGTCCCCGTGAGCGCACCGAGCAAGGAGCCTCTACCCGACGTCTTCGCCGTGAAAGACGACGCCATACTGGCGGTGGAGGTAAAAGCCCAAGTCCGGTACGCCTACTACAAGAAGGCCCAGGTGCAGAAGCTCTTCGAGTTCCTCCACATGCACAGGCTGTACCCCCGCCGGTACCCAGTGATCGCCGCCAAGTTCAAGTACAAGGGCTGGTGGTTCGACGTAGCCGAGAAGCTGGACGACTACACGCTTAAGATCGACAAAGGGCTCACCTGGAACGAGCTGTTGGCCAAGATCTCGAAGCCTAAGCCCACGGTTTAAATAACATCCCTCCTCATCAATCCACAGAATATTCTAAGTGATAGCCATGGTGCAGGAGCTGGACTACAATCAAGCCAGAAGGAAATGCCCCCCAGGCTTCATCGCCTGCGAGAGCACGATAGATCTCGAGCCGCTCCTTGAGATCATCGGCCAAGACCGGGCCGTGCAGGCCCTACGCTTTGGGCTGGATATCAAGGAGGAGGGCTTCAACATATACGTGGCGGGGATGCCCGGCACGGGCAAGAAGACCGCCATAGTAACCTTCCTTGAGCGGCGGGCCAAGGAGATGCCCATACCCTCTGACTGGTGCTACGTCTGGAACTTCGAGGACGACGAGAAGCCTAAGGCGTTGAGTCTCCCCCCTGGCATGGGCTCCAAGTTCAGGGACGACATGGCCAAGTTCGTCGAGGAGATGAAGAAGGCTCTGGTCGCAGCCTTCGAGAGCGAGGACTACGCCAACCGGCGAGAGGAAACTGTGAAGAAGTTCGAGGACCAGAAGTCGGAGCTAATGAAGGAGCTCAACCAGAAGGCCTTGGAGGCCGGGTTCGCGCTCCAGAGAAGCCAGATAGGGACGCTTATAATTCCGGTGATCAACGGGCAGCTAATAAACGAGCAGCAGTTCGCCATACTGCCACAGAAGAACAAGGACGAAATTGGAGCGAATAGGAAACGGCTTCAGGATGATCTGAGGATCGCGTTCAGGCAGTTCAGGGAGATAGATAGGGAGGCCGAGGTCGCCATAGACTCATTCAACAGGGAGGTGGCCAACTACGCCATGGAGCACCTGCTGCAGGCCCTCAAGGACAAGTACGGCGGCATCATGGATTGTGACAAGTATCTCGACTCCGTCAGGGACGACATCCTCGCGAACCTAGACCAGATAACCGGGTCGCAGAAGGAGCCCGAGTCCCCTTTCCCGTTCCTGATGCGCCAGACCCCCGACCCCACCGAGAGGTACAAGGTCAACCTCATAGTGGACAATAGCAAGCTGGAGGGGGCGCCGGTCGTCATCGAGATGAACCCAAGCCACAACCGCCTTTTCGGTACCACTGAGAAGGAGGCCATGTTCGGGGCCCTCGTCACCAACTACACCATGATACGGTCGGGGAGCGCCCACGAGGCCAACGGCGGGTTCCTCGTCATCCCCGTGGAGGAGCTGGCCCGAAACCCGGGGAGCTACGAGTCCCTGAAGAGGACCATCGTCAACAAGAAGCTGGAGATAGAGGAGCTGGCCGAGAGGATGGGGTACGTGACCACGAGGAGCCTGCGGCCCGAGCCCATACCCTTCGACGCCAAGGTCATCCTCGTCGGGGACTCCCAGATCTACTACATGCTGTACCAGCTGGACTCCGAGTTCAAGAAGATCTTCAAGGTGAAGGCCGAGTTCGACACCACCATGGACCGGAACCAAGAGTACGTCCAGCAGTACGCCAAGTTCATGTGCACCCTGTGTAACAAGGAAGGCCTCAAGCATCTTGACCCCACGGGCATCGCTGCCGTCGTCGAGTACAGCAGCAGGCTCGCGTCGGACCAGGAGAAGCTGAGCACCCAGTTCGCCGAGGTCAGCGACATAATCAGGGAGGCCAACTTCTACGCCCAGAAAAGCGGCAGCGACATTATTTCCGAGGACCACGTGAGGCAGGCCGTGGAGGCTAAGGTGTATAGGAGCAACCTCATCGAGGAGAAGCTGGAGCAGATGATAGAGCGCGGCACCATCCTCGTCGACACAGATGGGGAGAAGGTGGGGCAGGTCAACGGCCTCGCGGTCATGGGCATAGGCGACTACATGTTCGGGAAGCCCAGCAGGATCACCGCAAGCGTAGGCGTGGGCAAGGAAGGCATCATAGACATCGAGAGGCAGGCCGAGATGGGTGGGCCCACCCACACCAAGGGAGTCCACATACTCACGGGGTTCCTGACCAACCGCTACGCCAAGAAGCACCCCCTAAGCGTCACAGCGAGGCTCACCTTCGAGCAGAGCTACAGCGGCGTCGACGGGGACAGCGCCTCAAGCACGGAGACCTATACCATGATGAGCGCCCTCAGCGGCGTCCCGATAAAGCAGGGCCTCGCCGTCACCGGCTCGGTGAACCAGAAGGGCGATGTCCAGGCCATCGGCGGGGTCAACCAGAAGATAGAGGGCTTCTACGAGCTCTGTAAGTTCCGCGGACTGGATGGCAGCCACGGCGTCGTGATCCCGGAGAGCAACGTCAAGAACCTCATGCTCAAGGAGGAGGTCGTGGAGGCCATCAAGGAAGGCAAGTTCCACATCTACCCGGTGAAGACCATCGACGAGGGCATCGAGGCGCTCACAGGGGTACCCGCCGGGGAGCTCAGAGAGGACGGCGCCTATCCCGCGGACACGATCAACCATCTGGTCCAGAGTAAGCTCGACGAGCTGGCCGAGATCTCCAAGGAGTACCTCAGGTAGCCAACCTTTTTTTACTTGCTACCCGCTTTTCTTCAAGATCAGCGCCATGTCAGAGGATGTCTACGACGTAATAATAGTGGGCGCAGGCCCCGCGGGGCTCACAGCCGCCCTGTACACGGCCCGCCACAACCTCAAGACCCTGGTCCTGGAGGGTGGGAAGACCGGTGGTAGGGCGCTCGAGGCCCACTGGGTAGACAACTACCCCGGGTTCCCAGACGGCATCAGCGGCCAGGATCTCATGGAGAAGATGATCCGGCAGGCCCTGAGGTTCGGCGCCGAGATCAGGAACGAGACGGTAGTGGGCCTCAGCGACTTCGGTGACCTCAAGATGGCCAACACGAGGATGGGCTTCTACCAGACGAAGTCGGTGGTGGTCGCAACGGGTGTAAGCAGGAAGAGACTGAGCGTCCCCGGCGAGAACAAGTACAAAGGCCGCGGCGTAAGCTACTGCGGCGTCTGCGACGGCCCCTTCTTCAGGGATAAGACGGTCGCCGTCGTCGGGAGCGGCCACGAGGCCGTCCACGACGTAGAGGTTCTCTCCGAGACCGCCGCCAAGGTCTACGCCATCCCAGGCAAGAAGGGTTACAGCGAGGACTTCCCCGAGTTGACCCGAATAAAGGAGGACCCGAAGGTCGAGTTCATAACGGGAGCCGACGTCAAGGAGATCGGCGGCTCGGACTTCGTCGAGTACGTGGCGTTGGACGGCGCGGGCCCGGAGCGGCTGAGCCTGGACGGCGTGTTCATAATACTGGAGCACGTCCCCACCGCCGGTATATTGGGGGAGGCAGGAGTCAACACAGACGCCGGCGGCTGCATCATCGTGGACGGCGACATGGAGACCAACATCAAGGGAGTGTTCGCGGCCGGAGACTGCACCTGCGAGGGGATGCAGATAGTCACGGCGGCCGGGATGGGAGCAAAGGCGGCGCTCTCCGCCATGAAGCACGTGAAATCCCTGAGGTAGGGACATAGTGAAGATAGAGCTCTTCTGTTCGCCCGTCTGCCCCCACTGCCCCAGCGCCCGCAGGCTGGTCTCAGAGGTTGCCGGGAGGTACCACCACGTCGAGTTCGTCGAGGTGAACACCTACACCGAGGAAGGCATCGAGAGGGGAATGAGCATGGGAGTCATGGCCGTGCCCACGGTGGCCGTGGACGACGAGATCAAGCTTGTGGGCTGGCCCTTTGATGAGAAGGACTTGGTTCGCCTGATCGAGTCTAGCGTGTAGATACATTTTTGGGTACGTAGATGTATTCCGACTGGACAAATATGGATGACAGAATCAAGACCATCCATGCCAGGGAGATACTGGATAGCCGGGGCAACCCCACCATCGAGGTCGAGGTCACCACCGAGAAAGGCTACCTCGGCAGGGCGGCTGTGCCCAGCGGCGCCTCGACGGGGATCTACGAGGCCGTCGAGCTCAGGGACGGTGGCACACGGTTTCACGGGAAGGGTGTCACCAAAGCCGTCGCGGCCGTCGATGGAGAGATAGCGGGCAGGCTAATCGGGCTCCCGGTGACGGAGCAAAGAAGAATCGACGAAGAGATGATCAGGCTGGACGGCACCGATAACAAAGGCAGGCTCGGAGGAAACGCCGTCCTCGGCGTCTCGGTGGCGTGCGCCAAGGCCGCAGCGGCTTCCATGGGTCTGAAGCTGTACGAGTACATAGACAGGGAGGCCCCGCTGCTTCCCGTGCCCTTCTTCAACATAATCAACGGTGGCAAGCACGCCGGTAACCAGCTGGACTTCCAGGAGTTCATGGTGGCCCCCACGGGCGCCAAGAGCTTCAGGGAGGCGCTCAGGATGGGCTCCGAGATATACCAGGACCTCAAGTCACGGCTTCTCAAGGACTACGGGAAGAACGCGGTTAACGTGGGCGACGAGGGAGGTTTCAGTCCGCCCATTGATAGTCCTGAGGAGGCTCTGGACGCCATCACGGCCTCAGCGGAGGAGATGGGGTATGGCGGCGTCACCAGGCTGGCGATGGACGTGGCGGCAAGCAGCTTCTACAAGGACGGAGGATACAGCTTCAAGGGGAAGACCCTGTCCCGGGGCGAACTCATCGACGTCTACGGGGAGCTGGTCTCCAAGTACCCGATATCCAGCATCGAGGACCCCCTGGAGGAGGAGGACTACGAGGGCTTCGCCGAGATCACCCGTGTGCTGCCCATCCAGATCGTAGGGGACGACCTCTTCGTCACCAACGTGAAGCGGCTCAGTAAGGGCATAGAGATGGGTGCCTGCAACAGCCTCCTCTGGAAGGTAAACCAGATCGGGAGCCTCACCGAGGCCAGGGACGCGGCGAGGCTTGCGATGGACAGCGGCTACACGGTCATGGCCAGCCACCGCAGCGGCGAGACCGAGGACCCCTTCGTCGCCGACCTCAGCGTCGGGATAGGGTGCGGCCAGATAAAGACTGGTGCGCCGGCGAGGGGCGAACGGACAGCCAAGTACAACCAGCTTCTCCGCATCGAGGAGTGGCTGGGCGAGAAGGCCCGGTACCCCACCGGCCTCTTCTCCTAACCCTTTTTCATTGAGCCTGACCCAGTCCACTGATATACTCGTACATTGATATGAAGTTCAAAGATGTACAAGATCACCCTTGAGCAGCTGGCATACCACAACCTTGAGAGGCATAGCCTCATTGACAGAGCCCCAACAGTAGACGCGATCAGGGTTATCGAGGAAATCTGCGGCCTCAACGCCCAAGGCGCCCTCAACTACAACCAGAGCCTATGGGCCAGAGTGGAGGGAGTCTGGGTGATAGAGAAAGACGGGGACGCGTGGAACCTCAGCGTCGAGCTCTTCAAGTAACTCGACGAGGAGCTCATAGACCTGCTTGGCAGCGAGATCCAGAGCATGAAGGAGTTCACTGGCTTAGATAAGGGAAGAGGTCTCGATAGTCTAGGCTACGTGCCTCTGGTGACGACCTGGTAGCCGCTCAGGGCCATGGCCTTGCTGCATATCACCATCTCGTCTATCCGTACATGCTTCTCAACGTCGTCCGGGTATCCCCTTGGGCCGTAGAGGCAGCACTCGACGCCCGCCTGGGCCAGGTGGGCGGTGTCGTTGCCGCAGTAGCTCCTCGGGATGACGGTGCCGATCCTCTTGGGGTACTCCCCCGTCACCGCCCTGTGGTTCTCCTTGAGTATCTGCACTACCTCGGCGTCGGGGTCCACGCCCATCGGTGGCATGACGGTGCCGCCGACCCTGAACTTAGGGTTCACCGGGTACTCCAGCTCGTACCTGAACTCGGGGTCCTCGGCAGCGATCTCCTCAAGCATATCACTGAACCGCCCGTTGATCTCGTCGATGGTGTAGCCCGGCGGGTACCGGAAGTCCACGATGACGGTGCAGAAGTCGGGGATGTTGTATGGGCCGGCGAGGTCGTGGTCTCGGTTCCTGCCGCCGATGATGCTGCCCGCGACCCAGCGGGGCGCCCCCGGGAGGTCGGGGTCCCGCGCCTCGAACTCCATACCGTCCATGCGGTCCAGGGCGACCCTCATCTTCTTGACGGCGTCTATGGATTCCTCCATGCGGCTTATGTGCTCAGATTTACCGATGACGTTTATTGCGAAGTCGTGGACGCCCACGCACTTGGTGAGTATGTTCTCGACGCCGTAGGGCTCCGGGACTATCGCGTAGTCCGTCCGTATCCCCTCTTTTAACATGTGGACTGTGCCGACGCCTCCCTGGAGCTCGCCAACCACGGTTGCGCAGACCAGGTCTCCCCTGAGCCTGACGCCCGACCGCTTGATGGCGAGGGCGGCCATGAGGAACGCGGCGTCGCCGCTCTTCATGTTGTGGACGCCAGCGCCCCAGAGCCTGTTCCCCTCGACCCTGGGCTCGTAGGGGTCCCACTCCCAGTCAGCGGTGATGGGGTCTATGTCTAGGTGGCCGTTGAACATCATGGACTTGCCTGTGCCGTCGCCCTTCAGGACGCCTATGACCTGACGGCGGCCTGGCTGCACCTCCTGTACGATGACCTCGTCGAAGCCCTGGTCCTCGTACCAGTCGATCATGTAGTCCACGGCGGGGCCCTCCTTGTTGGTGAGGCTGGGCTGCCGGATGAGTTCGCAGGCGAGGTCAACGATCTCGTCCTTCTTCAGGTGGTCGAGCACGTTCAAACCTAATCAAAGAGAATGCATCTAACACGCATTTATGGTTTCACCCGGAGTAGTTAGGTTTAAAGAGACCTCAAACGTTACCTGTCTCTGGTTCACGTGAGAGACTCAGAGCGGTTCCACGACCTCATGTTCGAGGTGAGCAACGAGGACAGGGTCAGCATCCTCAGGGAGCTGAGGGAACAGCGCTCCACCTACAGCGACCTGTCACGTAAGCTGGACATAACAACCCAGGAGGTGAGCCGCCACCTCTCAAGGCTCACAGAGAATGGCCTCACGACAAGGAGGACTGACGGTCTCCTTGAGCTCACGTCCTACGGGGAGCTTGTGCTCAGGCAGCTCAACGCCGTGGAGTTCACGTCGAAGCATCGCGAATACTTCGTGAGCCACGTATTGAATGGCCTGCCGGATAAGTTCGTGTCCAGGATGGGGGAGCTCAGGGAATGCACGCTCAACCTGGACGTCATGGTTTCCATACACAGAGTCCAGAAGATACTGCAGGAGGCCGAGGAGTATGTTTGGGACATTAACCTTCCCTACATCGCGAGCGCCTTCCCGTACATAAGGGGGAGCTTCGAGAGGGGAGTCGAAGGCCGGTTTCTCCACGGCGAGACTCTGCATGTGCCCGACGAGATGAGGGAAGAGAGGGACAGGGTGTTCAGCGATCAACAAGTCAGAAGCCTCAAAGTCGAGGGGGTGTATAAAGAGAGGCTCGTTGAGGCCGGGCTCATCATCTACTCGTCCGAGAAGGAGCTCGCCCTCCTCTGCTTCCCCGACGCCGACGGCAGGTTCGACTACAGGGGCTTCACGTCGACAGACCCTGACGCCTTGGCGTGGTGCAGAGACGTCTTCCTCCACTACTGGGAGCAGGGGACAGACGTCAAGTAATGCCCACAACTCGTGGTGACCTAAAGGAGTTCTTATCTCTAGGAGACCCCCTGATCAATGCATGAGCCTCAACGCCCAGGTGGCCTCCATACTCTACGAGATCAGCGAGATACTCACCATCAAGGGGGACAGGTTCAGGAGCCGAGCCTACAGCATGGCGTCCCAACGTGTCACGGCCCTCACCGAGGACATCAGGGACGTAGCCGAGCGCGGCGAGCTCGATCAGATCCCGGGAGTAGGCAAGAGCATAGCCATGACCATCGAGGAGTTCCTGGACACGGGCGAGTCCACGGTGCTCCAGGAGCTCCGTGAGAGCCTCCCCCAGGGCGTCCCGGAGATGATCACGCT
>DATKWN010000090.1:0-2664 GCA_035529515.1 Candidatus Krumholzibacteriaceae bacterium
CTATCAAAATCGATGTGCATGTTGGTGCAATTCGAAACCTGGTCACGATTTACGAATCTTTTTATGCAGTACTATAAACCCAATATGTAAACACTTCTGGTGGTAAAATATGGTTAAACCGATATGGATTGCACGGGACCCTTCCGCCTGCTCAGGGTGCAGGCGCTGCGAGCTTGCTTGCAGCATGCACCACGAGGGCTGGATGTGGCCCGAGGCGTCGCGGATACGAGTCTTCATGCCCTTCCCCGGGCTGGAGGTCCCTCACCTCTGCGCCCAGTGCCAGGACTATCCGTGCGTCGACGCGTGCCCAGTCGAGGCGCTCAGCACGGACCCCGACTATGGGGCGGTGATCGTTGACAGGGAGAAGTGCACAAGCTGCGGCGCCTGCATCAGGGCGTGCCCCGGCACGGTGCCCTACCTGCACCCCGAGGACAACAAGTCCACCATCTGTGACCTCTGCGGCGGCGAGCCGAAGTGCGTCGAGGTCTGCACAGAGGCGGGATACAACGCCCTCACCATCGTCAACGAGGGCCCCAGCGTCCACAGGAAGCTCTACAGCAGAGACCCCGTCGACACCGCCAGGGACCTGGCGGTGAAGCTCTTCGGCGAGAAGGGGGAGGAGGTAATAGAATGACGCCGGGCGGGTACGCGGGCAAGTGGCTCGACGTAGACCTCAGCAAGGAAGAGATAGAGGAGTTCTCGTTCCCCGACGAGACCCTTGAGCAGTACTTCGGCGGCAGAGGCGTCGCCACCAAGATCCTCTGGGACCGTGTGGGCAGGAGGTGGAGCGACCTCGACGCCCTGGCCCCTGAGAACCCCCTCATATTCGCGACGGGGCCCATGACCGGCATATACCCGGGTGCACGGATCTGCGTCAGCGGCAAGAGCCCCGTCAGCAACGGCGTCGTCGGCTCCACCGCCGCGACGGAGCTCGCCGTCGAGATAAGGACGGCCGGGTACGACGGCGTCGTGTTCACGGGTAAGGCGGAGAAGCCGGTCTACCTCCTCGTGACCGACGAAGGCGCCGAGCTCGTGGACGCCAGCCACCTCTGGGGCCTAGACGGCGAGAAGACCCTCATCAAGCTGAACAAGGAAGTCCGTGAGACTCTCAAGAAGAGGAAGCCCAACGTGGGCCTCTGGAAGGAGCCCGGCACCATGTACATCGGCCCAGCGGGCGAGAACATGGTCAAACACGCCGCCGTCATGGCGAAGATTTGTCACGCCGCCGGGTACGGCGGCTACGGCAGCGTCATGGGCTCAAAGAACCTGAAGGCTGTGGTGGCCAAGGGCCGGGGCAGGCTCCCTGAGGTCAGCGCCCCGGAGTCCGTGTACCTCCTATGGAGGAAGGCCCACCGCGACTGCATGACCGACACCACGTTCAGGCGGTGGGGCACTGGTCACCTCGGCTACAGCTGCGGCGCGGAGACCAGCAGCGAGCCCGTCAGGAACTGGCAGGAGGAGTGGCACGACGAGAAGACCATAGGCGTGCCCCACTACATGGACAGGTACTGGGTCAAGGTCAAGTGGAGCGACTTCAACTGCACCACCAACTGCATGAAGGTCAGCTGCATCAAGGCGGGGAGATGGAAGGGCGACATCACCGACATACCCGACTACGAGCTCCAGGCCTACTGCGGCACAAACCTAGGCATCTTCGACGCAGGCGACAACATCCACATAAGCACCCTCATGGACAAGCTGGGCCACAGCGGCATCAACTGCCCCAACACCATGGGGTACGCCGCGGAGCTCTACCAGCGCGGCATCCTCACAGAGGAAGACATAGGCTTCAAGCTGGAGTGGGGAGACGCAGAGGCATTCGACAGACTCGCCCACATGATGGCTTACCGGGAGGGCATAGGCGACGTCCTCGCGGAGGGCACCTACAGGGCGGCTCTGAGGATAGCCGAGATGAAGGGCTTGAAGCCCGAGGAGCTGCTCAGGTACGCTGTCCAGGTGAAGGGCATCGAGGTGGGGGCCCACGGCACCCGCAGCGACAAAGACTACACCAACGACATGTGCTACGCCGTCAGCGTCCAAGGAGGCGACCACACGAGCACAGCCGTGGACGGCTACAGCGACATGAGCGACGCGGTGTTCCAGGACTCAGCCGTGTTCTGCATGTTCACGGCGAGTGGCCCCAGCCAGGAGCTGATCTTCGACTTCGCGAAGGCCGTCACAGGGTTCCCGATAACCGTCGACAGCTGGAGACGGGTGAACGGGCCGAGGATCGTCACGCTGCAGAAGGCGCTGCTGCTGATGGGCGGCCCAGACGTCACCTGGGAGCCCTTGAAGGACGACGACAACCCGCCCCGGTTCTACGAGCCCCTGCCCAGCGGCCCCTACAAGGGGATGGTGACCGACAGGGAGCGGGTGGACATAAGGACACAGGCCTACTTCGAGACCCTCGGCTGGGACGAGAGGGGCATCCCGAAGAAGGAGACCCTCGACAGGCTCGGGCTGTCCGACGTAGATCCATTGATGGAGAGATTCCGTCAGTAACCTTTTTTCCTTGTTTTTTCACTATCAAAATCGATGTGCATGTTGGTGCAATTCGAAACCTGGTCACGATTTACGAATCTTTTTATGCAGTACTATAAACCCAATATGTAAACACTTCTGGTGGTAAAATATGGTTAAACCGATATGGATTGCACGGGACCC
>DATKWN010000091.1:0-30282 GCA_035529515.1 Candidatus Krumholzibacteriaceae bacterium
TCCGCTAAGCACGGTCATCGTGGAAATATCCTTCGTCGCAGCCGAGAGCACCTTCCCGGAGTCCACCACGGACTACGCCGAGGTGAACGACGCCAAGGCACTTGACTTGGAGTACTATGTCGATGGCTTGGACGACGACGACGTGACCATCATGGACGCGGACATGACCGTCGACAAGGAGCTAACCGAGCCTCCATCGGGCTACACGGACATCGGCGAGACGGTCGTCTTCACGGTGACCATCACCAACGAAGGCGACGTGCCCATCGAGACGGTGCCCCTCGTGGACACCTACGACCCGGCGAAGCTGGGCTACGTGGACGCGTCGCCGACGCCTGACACGGCTGACACGGTGGGCGGAGTGCTGGAGTGGACGGACCTGACGGGCTCCGGCTCCCTCGCACCAGGGGGAGCGCTTGTCGTTGATATAACCTTCGAGGCGTTGGAGTACACAGACTACGGTGGCACGGAGGACCTCGCCGAGGTGATAGACGCCTACGTGGCGCAGGACAAGTACCTGAGCGGCAGCGACATCGCATCAGTGGTGATCCTGTCGCCCGTGGGGGGAGAGGTGGCGTTCACACCCCTCCAAGCGGCGTCGCCCTACATAGTAGCTGCTTTGGTGTTGACCTCTGCCCTCGTCCTGAAAAGAAGAATGGGCGGCCCCTAGCGGCCTTCCCCTTTTTTATATCAGCTCAGTGTGGTACGCGGTGACGACGGAGTCCACGTCGACCCTCCACCTTAGCAGGTGCTCGTAGCCGAACCCCGCCTTATAACGCACCCCCAGGACGCCCCTGCTGATAGTCCAGTTGCTGAACTCCCAGCCAGGGTTCTCGGAGACACAGCTGAAGGTCACCACGCTGTACACGTTCACAAAGTAGACGCCCGGAGGCGGATACACCGTCACCCCCTGCAGACCCATGGGCTGAGTCATCACCGTCAGCTTCACCTTGCCCTCGGGGGCCGCGACGCCAGGCGTGGGCCCCGGCTCGCTGGAGACCAGCTCAAACCCGGCTGGAAGCTCCACGCTGGGCTCAGGCTCCTCAGGCTCGGGAGCCGGCTCCTCCTCGCCATCGTCGGGCTCAGGCACCGGCTCAGGCTCAGGCTCTGGGGCGGGCTCTTCAGGCTGCTCTGGCTCGACGGGCTCTTGAGGCTCCTCAGCGGGTCCCGTCGGCTCCTCGAGCGGCGTATCCACGATGGAGTCTATGACGACGCCGGTGTTGGTCTCAGGGTCGACCGCGGCGAGGACCGCGGCGCCGACCTCCATCGCACCGCACAGGTAAAGCTCCTCGGCCCTCGAGGAGGCTTTACACCATGCCTGGGCTGGCTGGTCGCCGCCGTTGTACTCGACATGGAAGGGCAGGTATGAGTCGGGCTTCACCTCTATGATTCTGGCCTCGACCACGTCCGGGAGGGGCCCCGAGTCCAGCTGGGCCCCTGCGAGGCCGGCTCCATCCAGCCTGAGAAGCTGGAGGTTCAGCAGTATAGACGAGAGTAGGAACACGGATATGACCAGCGTCTTCCTTATTTCTTTAGCGCCTTGGTCGTTCATGCTAGTGTACCGTAACATCGTAGGGTAGATATAAAGAAGGTCGGAGAGAGAATCTGTATTTCAGCCTCTTTTAGGATTTTAATTAAGAAAAAATCCTTTTATGGTTTATAGGCGATTTTTTTAACTTAAAATAATTGAACCGTATTCTATAATGTTAAATTTAGTGATTTTATTCTTATTATGTTAATGAATAGTAACGTGTTTCAAGTAAAAATCCCTTAATTTACTATTAAATCATCGGAAGCTTACGAAAACTTTACTACACGCAGTTCCAGAGCGATAAGGGATGCTTACTAGTACGTTATACACGGTTTTTACCACTCTCGTGATCAGCCTGACCGCGTTCATAGGGTTCTTCACGCTCAGCCTCAACGAGAAGACCCTCCACAGGGTGCTCTTCGTGCTTGTGGCCTACAGCGCGGGCACCATCCTCGGGGCGGCACTCTTCGATCTGCTGCCGGAGGCCGTGGAGCTGGTCGACGAGGCCCATGTCTTCCCCATCATCGCAGGAGGCTTCGTGTTCTTCCTCTTCCTGGAGAGGGTGATCTACTGGTACCACGGCCACGGCCACGAGTATGAGCACGGCGACGAGAAGGTCACAAAGGGGTTCGCGTACCTGAACCTGATCGGGGACTTCATCCATAACTTCATCGACGGAATGATAATAGCGGCGGGGTTCATCAACGGGTTCGTCGTCGGGTTGACGACCGCAATCGCCGTCCTCTTCCACGAGCTCCCCCAGGAGATGGGGGACTACGGCATACTGGTCTACGCCGGCATTGAGAGGAAGAGAGCGCTATTCCTCAACTTCCTGGCCGCCGTCAGCGTAATAATCGGCGGGGTCTTCGGCTCCCTGTTCATCGCCTCGGTCGAGGAGCTCAGCGGCTGGATGGTGGCGTTCAGCGCCGGCGCGTTCCTCTTCCTCTCCGCGTCTGAGCTGATACCGGAAATGCTTAAAGAGGAAGACAAGGGGAGGGCAGTCATACAGCTGGCGATCCTGGTGCTGGGGATGCTGACCATATACAGCCTCGGCATAGTGTTCCCCCACGAGTGACCAAGACATCTAAATCCCTGTCCACCATATGATTGTCGATGAAGATAGTCAAGCCGGATGAGAAGGGGCTCAAAGAGGCCGCCACCACCATGCTGACGGGGGGAGTCATAGTATACCCCACGGAGACCTTCTACGGACTGGGCTGCCTGCCCAGCGACCCCGACGCCTCGAAGCGCGTCTGCGCCATCAAGGGCAGAGCCGACAAGGCGCTGCCCCTGATATGCGGGAGCGTCGAGGCGGCTAGACGCGTCGTGGAGTTCAACGCGGCCGCCGAGATACTGGCCCAAAGGTTCTGGCCCGGCCCCCTCACCCTCGTGTTACCGAGTAAAATTAACTACCCCATGTGGGTCACCCACGGCAAGACGACGCTGGCGGTCAGGGTGTCGGGGCACGAGGTGGCGAGGAGGCTCGCCTCGATGAGCGCCGGCGTGATAGTCAGCACCAGCGCCAACAAGTCGGGCGAGGAGCCGCCGAGGACGGCGAAGGAAGCCGTCGACCGGATCGGCAGAGAGGTGGACATCGTGGTGGACGGCGGCATGACCCCAGGCGGCAGGCCCTCCACCATCCTGGACCTGACGAGCGACGAGCTCTGGATACTGAGGAGCGGCCCAGTGACCGGTGAGCAGATAGTAAAGGCCTTGAAGGGCTAGAGCTTCCAGCCCTTCTCCACGAGGAGGGCGACGTTCTGCCTCTCAGGGGCGCCCACCGCCCTGGCCACCGGCTCACACTTTGTCCTGAAGAGGTACATCAGCGGGCAGGGGGCGGGGGTCTCACTCAAAGTCTCCCAGTTGGCCATCCCCTTGGCGACGATGACGTCGGCGGAGTAGAAGCGTTCAAGGAACCAGTCTGGGCTCTCGTCGAGCCTGACGCCTAGGGCGTCGGTCCCCGTTGTGATGACCTCGTCGGCCGCCTCCGTCATCCCTACGGCCTCCGCGTCCCTCATGAGGGCGTCGTTGAGGGTGGGGCCGCCCTTGACGGCGACGGTGACTTGGGCGCCCAGCCGCCTCAGCTCCTCGACCACGAGGGTGTCGAAGGCTATCTCCCCGGCGTTGTCTGTGAAGAACAGTAGCCTGGTCCCCTTCTCTACATGCTTCTTCAGCTCGTCGACGTCGTCGATGTAGAAGCCCTGGTCTAGGAGCCCCATGGCGGCGTCTATGTCGCTGTCGTTACCCGGCACGTCGTAGTCGACCACGTTCCCGAGGCAGCTTATCAGACAGGCGGCCCTGAGCCGCTCAGACTCGGGCTGCTCGGCGACGTGTTTTCGGAGCCCCGGAAGCAGCTCCAGTGCGTGCATGTTGGCCTCTTTCTTCAACTCCTGGTAGGGGTCCTCGCATCCTGTGACCCGCGCGATGACTCTCCCCCGCTCCGCCCCTATTACGCTGGGCACGGCGTCGGGCCCGAACTGGTCGCCCATGAGCCTGAGGAGCTCCTCCATGGCCTTGAGGCGGGTCTCCTCGTCCTCGGTGCTCATCTTTATCATATTGTAGCCTCTGTGGAGGAGGCAGTAGCCGCACCTAGAACCGACCTTCAACGTTGTCACACGGCAACTGTACAGGTAATATAAAAAGCATGTCCACGTGAATATTGGGCGATGAAGTACAACCTCCTGGCGACCACGGACCAGCTGGGCCTGAGCCAGGCCAGCAGCGAGCTGTGGATGAATCTCAGGGCGATAGGGGACGAGAAACCCAAGGTGGACAGGTCGAGGATCAAGGGCCTGATCCTGGTCTACACAAACCTCGACCCCAGGGAGGCCGTGCACCTACTGAGGAGGCAAATGGAGGCCGAGCCGGGCAGGTACAGGGCCGTCTACAGGGTGATGCCCATACTGGCCTGGGTGAAGACGGAGGTAAACGAGATCGTGGAAGAGGTCAGGGAGCAGGCGGCGAGGATGGGGGCCGAGGAGAGCTTCAGGGTGACCCTCGAGAAGAGGAGGACCCAGCTGCGGAGCCTGGAGGTCATCGAGCCGGTGGCCGAGGCCATCGACAACCCCGTGGACCTAAAGGACCCTGACTGGGTGGTGCTTGTGGAGATACTGGGCAACGAGACCGGGGTATCGGTGATAAAGCCCGTGGACATGTTAAACGTCCAGAAGGAGAGGCACAGGCTATCTACGGAGAGGGAGAAGAGCCCCCTTCTCGACGATGAGGCTGGTTAACGCCTCGTAGGGATCGCTGCCAACGGTCGCCAGGGCCTCGTCGCCCACCTCAAACACGTCCTTCAGTCTCTCGAATTTCCCTGACGTCACGTCGAGTACCTCGTCATCCGGTGACCCTAAGTGTTCAGCGATCTCCGCTGCGAGCCTCTCGGCCTCCAAAAGGTCTTCGGATATCACCAGTATGCCCACGTTCTTCACATGGAGGCTCAGACCCATCAGAGTGAAGGCCTTGGAGATCTGGTCCTGGCAGGAAGCGTAGAGTATGGTCTCCACGTCCAAGCTCTTTGAGATAGCCGAGCCTTGCTGGGTGGCGAGGGTCGCGTTCACCGCCGCGTGGAACAGGTGCCTCCACCCGGCCACCATTTCGGCGTCGAAGAGCTGAAACGCCGCGTCCCCGGCGAGCTGCCTAACCTCGTCGAGCGTCGCGTCCACGTCCCCCACATCGACGCCCCGGGCGCCCGTGACGGCGACGTGGAGAGCCGTGTCTGTTACCCTGCGTGTCCTTACCATCGTTTCACCGTTTCAGGGCGGCCGCCACCTCGGCGACCCTTCTCCCCACCCCCGCGGCGTAGCTTAAACCTATCTCGTCGTCGCCCACCCGCCTCCAGCCGGCGTCGCCCTGGAGGCTCGCCGTGCCGTAGTGGGCTTCGCTGAGGGGGTCGCCGCAGCCTCCCACCGCTATCATGCCGTGGGTGAGGCCGAAGTGCGTTATGGACTCGGCTACCCGCTCGGCGCCGCCGTGTCTCAGCCCGGCCACCGCGACGGCCGATACCACCTTGTCCCTGAGCCTGTAGCCGTCCATCTTGAGGCTCCGGCTCCTGTCCATCACGTTCTTCAAGAGCCCGGGGACGGCGCCGAAGTAGCTGGGGGAGGCGAACACCACGCCGTCGGCTGAGAGGAGCGCCTCCTTGACGGCGCCCATGTCGTCCTCGTCGTCGAGGGGGCAGCGCTTCTCCCTGACACAGGTGTTGCACCCGACGCAGGGCTTCACGTTGAGCTCGGCCAGGTTGACCAGCTCCGTCTCGGCACCGGCCTCCTCGGCGGCCGCAAGGGCGTGCCTGAGGAGCGTCTCCGTGTTTCGGCTCTTCCTGGGCGAGCCCTGCACTCCAACGATCCTAACCATCTTGAATCACCTAGAGTATCTCTTCCAGCTTTTCAAGGAGACGGTCGACCTCGTCGACGGTGTTGTAACGGGGAAGTGCTGCCTGAACTCTTTTATGGGAATAGGGTCGCCGCACACGGATATGAAGCTGAGGCGTCGGGGAAGCCTTAAACGATGTGAACCTCACCGTTTCCATGAAGCTCAAAGAGGGAGACTGTGATGGATGACAGTGGTGAGCCGCTGACCAAGATCAGCGAACTGAACACCTTCTCGAAGCGGGTGTACACGGTTGTCAGGGTGATAAGCGTGGGGGAGCCCCGCGAGGTGACGTTCAGGGAAGACGACTCCCTTCACCGGGTCACCGACGCGCTCATAGCCGACGACACCGGCAGCGTATACCTCACCCTCTTCGATCAAGCCATAGACGACATCGACGAGGACTCGGTCATCAGGATAAACAATGGCTACGTGAGGGCCTACAGGGGCAGCATGCGTCTAAACATAGGGCGGTACGGCAGCTACGAGAGGCTGGACGAGGCACCGTTCGCCGATGTGAACCTGGAGAACAACATTTCTGCCACGGCGGTCGAGGACAGGCCCCGGACGAGGGACCAGAGGGAGTGGCGGAGTAGGAGAAGATACCGCTAAAACACTTTTTATTTGAATCCAGACATGATTTCACGTGATTCTATGAGCAAGGTAAGGGTAGGGATACCGAAGCTGCTGCATAACGGGCACCTCGGCGCCCCCGAGATAGACACCAGCCCCAACGTGATGGAGGAGGGCGGCCTCCTCCAGCGCCTCGAGGAGTGGGGCTGCATGGTCGCGGACCGTAAGACGGCCACGCTGACGGAAGAAGAGGAGAAGGCCTACGGGGCCAGGTACAGGATGGCCCTCGCCAACAACCACCTCGCCGACACCGTCGCCGACCAGATCAGGAGTGGGTTGCTCCCCGTCGGCCTCCTCAGCAACTGCAACGGCCTCATGGGGATGCTCGCGGGGCACCAGAGGGCGGGGGATGGGTGGAAGCCTCTCCGCGTGGGCCTGGTGTGGATAGACGCCCACGGCGACTTCAACACGCCCGAGACGAGCCTCAGCGGCATGATGGGCGGGATGCCCGTGGCGGTGAGCACCGGCCTCTGTCTGCACCACATCAGGCGGGCCTGCGGCCTGGACCCGCCGCTGCCCATGAAGTGCGTCACCATGGTGGGCGTCAGGGACACGGACCCTTGGGAACAGTACCTCATAGACATGCACGACATAAGCCAGATCACCGTCGACGAAGTCAGGCGGCTGAGCCCAGCCATAGACATGGAGATTGACAGGCTCAGCACGTTGACCGACCTGATCTACGTCCACGTCGACCTCGACGTCCTCGACCCGGAGGACATGCCCGGCGCCCACCTGCCGGTGGAGGACGGCCCCACCGCCGACGAGCTGGCGGAGGCACTGGAGATCATGTTCGAGAACCCGAAGGCGGCGGGCTTCGGACTCGCCTCGTACCCCGCGAGAAGGGACCCCGAGAGGCGTGGCCTCGAATCGGTGTACAGGCTCGTCGAGGGCGTGATAAAGGGCGTGAAGAACAGGGGCTAGACGGCGTCCGGGGCTCTACGAGCCCCCTGAGCCCAGGGGCAGCCTTATAGTGACCACGGTGCCGACGCCTTTCTCGGAGGCTACGCCTATGGTTCCCCCGTGGGCCTCCACCACCTCTTTGCAGTATGTGAGCCCCAGCCCCATTCCCGTATCCTTCGTCGAGAAGAAGGGCCGGAAGATTATCGACAGATCCTCCTCCGAGACGCCCTCACCGTCGTCACCGACCATTATCACGTAGTCGTCGCCTTCGACCCCGGTCTCCAGCGTGAGTTTCCCGCCCTGAGGCATCGCCTCCACCGCGTTGTTGATCAGGTTATCGAGGACCCGGGTCAGTTTGGTACCGTCGACCCGTACCTTGACGCCTGACTGGAGCCCGAGATCTACCTCTACGTCGTTGGGCAGGATCTTCCTGTCCAGAAGCCTTCGGATTAGGACGTCGACGTCCAGCGGCTCCTGCACGAGGGTTCTGGTGGTCGTCATGGTGCGCAGATCGTTCA
This sequence comes from Candidatus Krumholzibacteriaceae bacterium, assembly GCA_035529515.1. GTDB lineage: Archaea > Thermoproteota > Bathyarchaeia > TCS64 > TCS64 > RBG-16-57-9. The sequence continues at coordinate 7,957 of DATKWN010000091.1, forward strand.
GCACCTCTGTGATGTACTTCACGTTGTTGCGGATGATGGTTAACATCTCGAGGGCCATGGAGGGGTCCAGCTCAATCATCTGCGCGGCGTTGTTAATGCTCTGGAGAGGGCTCCTGAGGTCGTGCCTGAGCATCCTGGTGACCCTCTCGAAGCCGCTGAGTATGCTGGACACGTTTTTCTCCAAGATGCGGCGGATCTCCCTCTCCTGCCTCAGACGGTTGAGTGAGGCGCCCACGTGGAGCGCCAGTATCTCCAGCAGCTTGGCGTCCTGATCGGTGAACGCGTCCACATTCGGGCTCTCCATGTTCAGGACGGCTATGACTTCTCCGTCGTTGAGCACCGGGACCGCGAGCTCGCTCCGTGACTTGGAATAGACTTCGATGTAGTCGGGGTCATCCTTCACGTTGGGGACATACATCGTTCTCGCCTCCCTCGCGGCTCTCACCGTCACCCCTATGCCGTCGAGAGGGAGAGGCTCCACCGGGGGCTCAAGGCCGCGTGCATCCACGTGGACGAGGCATCCTTCCTCAACTATCTGGAACGAGATGAAGCCTTCGCCGAGGACCTGCTCCATGATCTCCAGGGTCGCCTTCGCAGCGCCCTCCACGCTGTCAACGGAGTTAAGCCTCACGGCGTGGCTGTGCAGCGCCGCGAGGTTTTCCTCGTAAACCTTTCGGGTCGTGTTGTCGCGGCTCAATTAGATCACTCCTACCACCGATGTCTCCCGCCACAGCCCATCCTTGGCCTCGATTTCCCTTGCCCCTCCCCTTTTCTTGTTGAATAAATGGTTAGACATACAGTAATAAACCCAGTCTATCCGGTGACATCCTTGATGAAACGGAGCCCGCTATATCACGAACTCCTCGTGCTCCACGTGGCGGTGCTTGACTCCCAGGTCGGCTACGCGGAACTTCCTACCTCCGAATAGCTCTGCCTCCGGTTCACCGGCCACCAACGCGTCCGTTATCCTGCCGAGGCTGTCCGCCTTCATGATGCCGCTGCCGCTGGCGGCCCCCACGTAGTAGAGGCCCGGCGCCTCGTACAGGACAGGGGTCTCGTCGAGGCTGTTTATGGCGTACTGGCCCGCCCACATGTTCATGGGGCGGACGTCCTCGAAGCATGGGAAGTACTTCACCAGCACGTGGTAGATGTTGTTGGTGTAGTAGTCCTCCTCCGGCTGCGGGTCCTCCTCCAGCTCAAACCTGCGGCCGAGGTTGTCGGCGCACGCCATCCAGATGCTGCCCTCGCTGAGCTCGGGCCTGAAGAGTATGTTGGCCTTGGGCAGAATGGTGAGGGGCATGACGCCCTCCTCGTTGAGGCCCTCCACCTTAAAGAAGGGCTCCAGCTTGGAGTCCTTAAACGCGAATATCTGGCGCTTCTTCGGCCTCTGGAAGCTGTCCAGCCCCAGCGGGTCTAGCAGCCGCTGAGCCCACACGCCAGCGGCCACCACAGTCTTCTCAGCCAGTATCTCCCCCTTGCTGGTCTCGGCGCCGACGACGACGGTGTCCTGCCAGACGAAGGGCTCCCCGGGGAGCCCCAGCTCCTCCACGGGCCTCAGCATGAGCCTCGTGGCCTCGGTGTTGTACATGACCTCGCCGCCCAGCTTGACGAACTCCTCCTCGTACGCCCTCACCAGGGCGTCGGCGTCCAGGCCTCCACATTTCTCGCCGTAGACGCCCACGGCGACATCCTCGATTCCTAGGAGCTCGGCCTCCTCGTCTTCCCCGAACTCGGGTACCAGGCACGGAACGGTTTTCTTAACCTCCTCCAGCGTCAGGACACGTACGCTGTCCCCCCGCTTCATGATGGCTTCGATGGCGGGCCTTATGGCGTCGTACTGGCGCTGGCTGAAGAGCCAGAGGTAGCCTATGAACTCCAGCTTGATGTCGTGCCCCATCTCCTCCTCCATGTGCTTGAAGGCGTCGATGCTGCAGTCGGCGAGCAGGTAGTTGGTGGAGCTCGTGAAGACGTTCCGGAACCCTCCCTCGCTCTTGGCGCTGTTGCCCTGGCCGGGGCCGCCTTGCTTGTCGACGACGACGATCCGTTTGGAAGGGTCCCGTCTCTTCATGTGGTAGGCCGAGCTGAAGCCCAGGACCCCCGCCCCTATGACTAGAATATCGCACTCCATGGGTTGCTATGTGATGGAACCACTCTTTTAACATTAATCGTCGAGGGTTTCTCCCGATACCCATATTATTTCGGTGGATGCACGTTCCTCCATGCCTGACGGTAAATGGTGGGATATACTGCCCAGGAGGGTGTATTCGTCCCTAGAGAAGGTGGAGACGAGTCAGCCGTGGTTCGACGTGTACAGGCTCCACGACTGGCTCTACGCCCTGTACGAAGGGGGCCAGTACGACGAGGCCCTCATGTACCTGGTGATCGGGGACGAGCGGGCCGTGGTCGTCGACGGCGGCACCGGGATAGGGCGCCTGGACCTGCTCGTCGAGGAGCTCACCGACAAGCCCTGCTTCCTGCTGCTCACCCACACCCACAACGATCACATCGGCGGCTGCGAGGACTTCGACGAGATCGCTGTCTACGACGACGCGATGAGCCGGGAGAGCGCCGCCGAGGGGCTCGGCAGGGACAAGATGGGGGAGATAATCGAGGGAGACAGCGTCATCAGGGAGTTTCCTCCGGGCTTCGACCCGGACAGCTACTACGCGCCACCCTACACCGTGACGCGGTGGCTAAGGGACGGAGACAGGGTTGAGCTCGGCGGACGTACGCTTGAGGTCATACACACGCCGGGGCACAGCAGCGACCACCTGTGCCTGCTGGATAGGGATTCACGGTACCTGTGGACGGGGGACCTCTTCTACACTGGCGGCGTGACGACGTACCTCCCAGGCGGTGACCACGACGCCTTCATCGAGAGCTGCCGTAGACTCGTGGACCTGATTCCCCACTACGACATGCTGCTACCAGCCCACAACGAGCCGCTGGTGGACAAACAGGTCTTGAGGGACTTGTTGAAGGCAGCTGAGGACGTTAAAGCAGGGAAGCTCACCGACTTCACGGAGGGCAGGTCGGTGGCAGTCAACTACGACATCAAGGTGAGGAGATACAGGTTCGACCGATTTACGCTGATAACGAGGGCTGACATCTAGAAAGAGATAAAAAATTTTGGGAGAAAACGGGTAGACTTAGTCCCCGGGCCTTATCTCGGTGCGCAGGAACATCATGTAGCTGGCCGCGAAGGCCACCACCATGACGGCTGCGAGCGCAGCTATGTTGGCCCAGTTGTTGGCCAAGGCCTCCCCCAGTGTGGTGGCCTTAGCGAACTCCTGCCTACCGAAGCCGAAGGACGAGATGCCCAGTATGGCTGACGCTGTGCTCTGGTATAGCTGCGTGGGCGAGAGCCTCTGTATGGCCGTCTGGAGAGCCTGTCTCTCCTGCATGGCCTCCATATACTCGGGGGAGATGGTGAACCTCTGTCCGCCCTGACTACCTTGTCCGCCCGGTGCGACAGGTGTGCCTCTGAAGTCGCCCGCTGGTAGGGGAACCAAGGCCGAGGAGAGGGCCATCGCCAAGATGGTGATGACTATGCTGAAGGTCATCCAGGTGGCGATGCTGAAGAGGATGCTGGTGGAGGTCTTCTTGAACACCGTGGAGTACAGTATGCCGAGGCTGAGCCAGAGGAGCAGGTATACCGTGGTGAGGAGAGTCAGCGCCACTATCTTCAGCGCCTCTTCCAGGATGGGGGCGAAGCCTAGCATCGGTATGGTAATGCCACACATGATGGCTATGGTGCTGAAGGCCAGGATGGTCAGAGCGACCGCACCGGCGATGAACTTGCCGTTGATGACCGAATCCCTGTATATGGGCTGACCCAGCACCATGGACAGGGTGCCGTTGATGCGCTCCTTGTTCACGGCATCGAACCCCAGGGCCAGGCCCAGAATGGGCCCGAAGAAGACCATGATCTGGATGAAGCTGAAGCTCATCCTGGCGCCGGAGAATATGTAGACGAAGCTGGAGCCTACGTTGTTGCGGATGAAGTCTACTCCCTGGTAGGCCGAGAGCCCACCTAGCACCACGATTAGGCCGAAGAGTATGAGGAACCTTCTGCTGCCGAACTGGTCTCGGAGCTCCTTGGACGCGACGGTCATGGTTCCAGCCATTACCCTGCCACCTCCTGGTTGTAGTACTTCATGAATATCTCCTCAAGGGTGTGCTCCCGGGGCTTCATCATCAGAATGTAGGCTCCGTGACTCACTATGGTCTTGGACACATCCAGGTCGCTGTCCATGCTGCCGTAGACGAGGAGCCTGCCGTTCTCCTGGGTCACTGATTTGACTCCCTTGACGGCCTCCAGGTCCTTTACGAGGTCTGGGGTCGTCTCCGTGAGCATGAACTCGACGCGCCTGTCCTCGCCGCCTGACATGACCCTGTTCAGGTTCTCCATGGACTCGAGTAGAATCAGTTTACCTCTGTTGATGATCCCGATCTTGTTGCAGGTCACCTGGACCTCATGGAGCAGGTGAGAGGCTAAGACTACTGTGAGCCCCTTCTCCCTGTTGAGCTTCAGCACCAGCTCACGAATCTCCTTGGTGGCCACAGGGTCGAGCCCTATGGTGGGCTCGTCCAGGAACACTATCTGGGGGTTCTTCATCAACGCGGAAGCTATGCCCACGCGTTGCTTCATGCCGCGGCTGAAGGACTCTAGCTTGGAGTCCGCCCATTTACTCATGCCGACGATGTCCAGCATCTCAGCGATCCTGTTCTCCCTCTCCTCCTTGGGCTGGTCGTTGAGTTTGCCGATGTAGTCCAGGTTCTCCCAGGCGGTGAGGTCGCCGTAGAGGCTGCTGTACTCGGGGAGGATGCTGGCGACTGTGCGCACCTCCCTGGACTCCTCGACGATGTCGTGTCCAGCTACTATAGCTGTTCCCTTGGTGGGCACCGATAGGCCCATAAGCATGAGGAGGGTGGTCGTCTTCCCGGCGCCGTTGGGGCCCAGGAAGCCGAAGACTTCTCCCCGCTTGACCTCCATGTCGAGCTCGTTAACCGCCACGAAGTCGCCGTAGGCCTTGGTCAGCTTCTGTGTCTCTACTATGTTTTCCATTCATCTACCTCCGTTTGAACCTCTTGAAACCGAAGTACACGCCGACTATGGCCACCGCCACCAGCCCGAAGCCTATAAAGCCCCAGGTGCTGGAGGCCTGAGCCGTCACTCTCAGGTCGATCTCGCTTGACTCCAGCTGGTCGCTGTAAGCCTTCATGGTGAGCATGTAGTCGCCGGCTAATGTGTCTGCGGGTGTGCTCACCTCTATGGTGAAGGTGACTGAAGCTCGGGGTGCCAGTGATGAAACCTGTGCCGGGGTGATGGTTGCCTCCCACTTGTCAGGTAGCGCAGCCTCTAGGTAAATCGTGGTCACAGGCGACTGTCCGTTGTTAGTCACCTTGGCGGTGTAGGTCAGCTTATCCCCGATGGTCACCGTCTTGTAGAGGGTGGACAGCTCCAGCTTCAGCTCATATGAGCCCGCCACGTTGATGTTGAAGGACAGGAGGGTCTCGGTTCCGTCGTCTGATGCAACCGAGGCCACCAGGACATAGGCTCCAGTCTCCACTGAGTTGGGGGGCGTGACCATCAGCTTCACTGTGGTGGACTCGCCTGCCGCTATGAGCAGGCTGGACACCTCGATGTCCCCTGAGATGAACACCGTCTTCCAGTTATCGGGCGCCATGGGCACCGTCAGTAGACAAAGAGCATCCTTCTCGCCGGTGTTCCAGACGGCTATGGGGAAGTTTATGCTGCTGCCAGCCGTCACAGTGACGTCCGTGAAGGTGCTGATGACCTCCAGCTCGCCGGCGGCCTCCATGAGGCTGATGCCGAGTGCCAAGGAATCAAGGATCTCGGTCTGGTCTACTGCCTTCACCACTACTTCGTAGTCACCTATCGGTGCGTTGTCTGCGGGCTTCAGCACGATTTTCATGGACAGGCTGTCGCCCGACTTAAGGTACAGGCTTTTCACCAACATGTTGGTGCTGGTCTTGAAGGTCACGGTCCAGCCAGCGGGCACCTCCGCTTCAAGGTTCACGGTCTTGTCTACCTCACCGGTATTCGACACTGTTAGGGGCAGCTCGATGGTTTTACTTAGCTCCTCCGATATGGAGAGATACGTTGACAGTAGCTGGATCTCGTCGGTGCTCCTCATGGGCGTTAATTCGAACACTAGCGAAGCAGCTGAGGTGCCGGTTGCTGTTAGGGTTATCGCCCCTGTACTGTTGGCTGAGGCTGGGACTTTTACCTCAAGATACAGGGACTGGCTTCCTCTGTTGAGAAGCACCGACTCTATCTGACCGATCGAGTCGAGTACCCGCGTCTCCCAACCTTCTGAGGCCGAGGTGTTGAAGACCACGTACTCAGCAAGGTCTCCGTTATTGGTGACAGTGAATGACAGCTTCAAAGTATTCCCGGGGCTGGTAACCCGTTTGATGACGCTGGAGAATAGGGTGATCGTTTTTTCCAGAACGATGTTGCCCATCTTTACGTCGTCTAGGTCCGGGTTGTCTGTGGGGGCGATCTCCACCTTCACGGTCTTTTGCTGGGTTACATACCCTGTCTTCTCGAAGACGAGGGTATAGGTTCCTCCTAGGGCCATCCGGAAGTAGCCTTTCGTATTGGTGTACACTGTGGCCGCGAGGCCGCCTTTGCTGTCGTAGGCCGTAACTTTTACCCTGTAGATGGGAGTGCCGTCGGAGTCCACTACTGTTCCATGGATGTTGCCATCTTTGGTTGCCATCACCTGGAGGGCTGTGTGCGTCAACGTGCTGAACGCTATAATCAATAGCGTAATGATCGTAACTGTTTTGTACCTTATTTTCAAGGTAACTTTCACCATTCTTTGGGCAAGTGTATGTAACTCTATTAAGCGGTTTTTCCACTTTACACCCAATTCTGATCAAAATTAGGAAGTGGAAAGAGACCGAGCGGCGTAGAAAAAGTAGCTAGGTTTTGCTGAGGTACACCATGATCAACGCCGCGAGTGTGGCGAAGACGTCGGGTATGAAGTTGAAGACTCCCATCCATATGGGGTTTCTTCTCCATGATAACTGCAGTATGTACGGGTTGCTTGCTATGGAGTAGATCAGTAACGCTATGGAGAGGGCCGTGAGGCCTAGGCTGAACTTGGACTTGTTGTCCATGTAGAGCCGGATGTAGAAGTAGGTGAGGTAGCCGTACAGGAGGATGTTGACGGAGGAGACGATGATCCTTCCCTTTATGAACATTTCAATACGCCTCTCGAACTCTCTGAGGACTTCTGGATCCGTTTCGTTGAACCTAGGCCTGAGCCCATCAGGGGCTCTGGGCTTGGGCTGGGCGTATACAACGATTAGCTGTGAAGCTAAAGCAGCCAACAAGGCCACGAGTAATAGTGCCGATACCTTCTTCATCGCTCCTCCTCCTCGTCCAGCTTCTCTCTCATCCGGCTCCATACCTCCTCGAAGATCCCCATGTTATCCTCCAGCTTCTGCGAGGGGAAGTACATCTTCCCGTACCTGTTGCCGGCGGATGTGATGAGGTCGTTGTCCTCCAGCACCTCCAGATGGTGCTTCACCGTCCTGTAGTCCAAGTCTAGCACGATTCTGAGCTGGTTGGTGTTCATGGGTTCCTCACGCAGGGCCTCGATGATCCGCCCCCGGTTCTTGCCTCCCCGCGTCCCCGTGAACAGCCACAGGAGTAGATGCTTGAGGGTACGTGTAGGAGGCGCCATCTGGAGTGTACCACTGGTATCTATCCGCATAGCTAATAAAACTCTAGTTAAGGGTATGTCCAGTTTACACCAAATTCTGATCAAAATCTGGTGCAACCTTGGAAAACCGTTTATAACAGATTCGGTGCATGGAGCGCTCGAGGTGAAAAGACCCGGATGAAAGGAAGAAACAAGGCGCTTGCACTGACCTCGGTACTGCTCCTCACGCTGTCCCTCGTCGTGGGAGGCGTATACATGACCTCAGCGGACACCGACCAGGACGACGCCCCCAGCTCAGACCCCCCAGAAATCATGAATCGCTGGAGGCGCGGACCCTTCGTCGGCTGCATAGACGAGGAACAGCGCCAGGAGCTCAAGGAGACCCTGGACGCGATGCGTGAAGAGGGAGCAACCTTCGACGAGATCAGGGAATACGTTCAGGCTTATCTCGAGGAGCTCGGAGTCGAGTGCCAGAGACCCGAACTATCCGATGAGCAACTCGATGCCCTCCAGCAGCTGAGGGACGAGATCCAGATGCTCAGGTACAGCGGAGCTACGCCCGAGGAGATAAGGGAGTACCTTGACCAGAAAGCTGAGGAGCTTGGAATCGAGCTACCCCTCAGACGCCAGGCGAGAGGCTTCGGCGGCTTCAAGGGAGCCTCAGGCAGAGGTCGAGGATTTTTCTGGTGCCAGGAAGGCTAAAAATCTCCTTGCCTTCCCACCCCCTTTTTTAGAGCTTTACGTGCGCAGGCGAATTCAATAATTCAAGATTTATTGGGATAGCTACCTCACATCATCCTGAGGATAGGTGACAGAGGCAGGTTCTCCCAAACTACTCTTCGAGAACGTGGATTTAACTCCGATCCATCCTATCCTCTGGACAGACCTCCACAAACACGGCCCCGGAAGACCCGTCGAATACCAGCCAGAGTGGGACCTCAGGGCACTGATGCTCCGTCAGCTGGAGCAGATCCCATACGTCAAGGACCTCGTCAAACGCCTCAGACGAAACCCCTACCTCCGAGAGACATGCGGCTACGGTGACCGCGCTCCCTGTGAGGCCCATTTCTCCCAGATGAAGAAGAGAATAGGAGCCGAGGGCTTCAAGATCATCGAGGCCTGGCTCAGAAGAGAAGCCCTGAAGCTGAGACGGTCTCAGCCTCTATCAGCCACGGGCCTCGTCCAAGCCGCCTGCATAGACGGCACCGATCTCCCCGCCTGGAGCAGCAGGGACCCCCACGACACCAAGCAGGGCCTCGGAGACCCCGATGCAAGGGTTGGCAGAGGCAAGAAAGGCTTCCTCCTCGGCTACCAGTCACTGTTCCTGGTGGACATCGAGGGCTTCCCCTTGGGCCACGTCGAGGCACCGCTGAACGTCAACGAGAAGCAGCTGGTCGAGGAGCTGCTGACCCGGGTGCTGGGAGAGTGCATCGAGGTGGAGCTCCTCGCCGCGGACAGCCAGTTCGAGTCCCAGGCGGTGTTCGAGCTCCTAGAGTCCCTCAGGATGAGCCACATCATCGCCTGGAGACGTCTCAAACGCAGAGTCAATCCTCCTGATGTACTCACTGTGAAGGACCGCATCGACGTGGAGGGCCCGGAGTGGATGAGGACGGTGTACAAGCGGCTGCGGGCTGTGGTGGAGGGGTTCAACGGGCGGGCGAAGAGCCGTCTGGCGTATCAGCGGCTTACCTGGCAGGGGCTGGATAATGCCGGGATTCACGTCGGTCTGGTGTTGATGGTGGTGTACGCTGTCTGCATAGCGGCTTACGGCATCGGGAGGCCGGAGCTTCGGCAGAGCGTGGCCTTCTTCGCGTGAGGGTGGGGGATGGATGGGGGCGGGTTGGTTAGAGGATGCTCTGCTTCTATTGGGTCGGGGAGGCCTTGTGGGGCGTGGGTTTTCGTCTGTTGACTACAGTCGTATGAGTCTTGAGTTGGATTCCCTTGGGAGTGGGAGCAGTGGCCTAGCTGAAAAATATCTCATTGGTTCAAAAACTCATAATTATTGAATCTGCCTGCGCGCGTTATACAGCATTTAAACCGTTATCCTGGTTTGATTTTACGTATCTTTTTCCCTGTGTAATCGTTGTACCAGATGTATTCTTCGTCCCACATGAGCCCCGTTAAGTTTCCCTAAACTCTATACCTGACACAGTCTTCGCCCGAATCTGGATCGATCTCCACGAGAAGCCGCTGGTTGAACAATTGTGAACATTAAACATCCTTTTAATGGTGGTGGGCTGGATACCTAACACATTTGCCACGCCTAAATCATACACTCGGAACCGGTCATCCTGTTTTTAAAAGGTTAATAATGACGCAAATGCTTTAAAACTAAGTAAAACGGCTAAGTATAAATATTCTTTAACTCCTTAGTTATAAACAGCAATCAGGAGAGATTGCGATGATAAAAACCGGAACATACTTAGATCTCTTACTAATGATCGTAATGGTTGCAGCGACATACTACTTCTATGAAAAGACGAAAGATGCTTCTTGGAAACCATTCATAAGGCACATACCAGCTCTGGACGCCATAAGGGAGGGTGTCGGGAAGTCCGTCGAAGAGAACAAGCCCGTACACTTCGCCATGGGTCAGTCAGGGGGACAGCTTTACAGCAACCTCGTGTCCATGACGCTGACCGCGTTGGCGTTCCTCAGACACATCACCATCCTCTGTGCAGAATACGGAGCCCGCCTGATAGTACACTTGCCCTCTCAGACAGAGAGCATTCCACTGATCGAGGGAACCGCCAGAGAAGGCTTCGGATTCGCCGGAAAACCAGAGATGTATCGCCGAGACGACATGAGGTACTATGGAAGTGGAGCCTTGACCTGGACTCAAGGGGTAACCGCAAGTTATGCAGAGGAGGGGGTGGGTCTAAACCTGAGTATTGGTATATTCTACAGCGACTGCCCCATCAGTCTTGAGATGGCTCACATCATGGGAGGCATGAACGTCGGCGGAACAGGCAGATGGATCATGGTCTACGCATTCGCAATGATGTGTGACTATGTGTTCCTCGGGGAGGAAATCTACGCTGCCGCAGCTCAGGTATCCGAAGACCCGATAATGATTAGCGGCATCCTGATCGAAGAGGTTGGAAAATTCTTCGTCTACATATTGCTGATTGTAGGAACCTTGCTGGCAGCGGTCGGCCTCGACGTGGGCACGCTGCTCAGCCTATAGGAGGAATGATGAATGGCAATGTTTAGACGTGAAATCCCGACAGCGGTGCTATCCTTCGTCGGTATAGTGATACTGCTAGCCTTCTTCACGACGCTGGGTATCTTTGAAACACTCAAAGGTATGTTCACCAGCTGGCTACCCATAATCAGCGCGACGAGCGTCGGTCTTGGCATCATCTACATGGTCTACGCCCAATACATGAACTATCAAAGAAACAAGAACCTGAACAACTTGATATACCTGGTTGTTCCCCTGATATTCTTCGTAATATTCTTCGGAACAGCGTTGGTCGTACCAGGCAACATCAGCAGCGATGCCTACCAATGGCTATACTTCCACATATACCAGAACGTGGGTGGAGTAATCTATGCCGTGATGTTCTTTACGCTGGCAAGCAGCGCCATCAGAACCATGCGGCTAGTCACAAAAGACCCCTCAGGAGCACTTCAGTTCAGGCTCGAAGCAGCGGCGCTACTGTTCGGAGGCATCATCTATACGCTTAGACAGATCCCGCTCTTCCAGGTATACTTACCGGGAATAGTGGGTTTTGGCGAATGGGTCATGCTGGTCCCCAACGTAGGTGGTGGCAGGGCAGCGGTAATGGCAGCAGCTCTGGGAGCCATTGTGGTTGGAATCAGGACACTCTGGGGCAAAGAGAGAACGACGACGGAGGTAGACTAAAATGGCAACAGTAAAAGAGAGACTCGCGAAAACAACAAGATTCTACCAGATCATATGGGCGCTATGCCTCATAGGAATGTTCATACCTCTAGTCCGTCCACTGGGTTTACCCGTGGTGTTAAGCGAACCCGTAAAGGATTATTATAACAGTATCGTGGACCTCCCAGAAGGGTCAGTAATCGCAGTAAGCTTCGGCGCATCAGCCGCGCTTCTAGATGAACAGGAAGCCCAGTTCTTGGCGACCTGGAAAACCATCTTTCAACAAGGCCACAAAGTAATATTCTACTGCTCTACAGAAGACTCACCAATCGTAATAAGAAACGAGCTTATAGTGGTTGTACCAGAGAGTTATGGCTACACCTATGGCACAGACTATGTAATATTACCCTACTCCCCTCTGGGTGAAGCAGGACAAGCCGCATTCGCGCAGAGCATCAGAAGCATCTACTCAACCGACATCAAAGGCGACCCCCTAGACGAGATACCACTCATGGAAGACATCGACAATGAGGAGGGTATTGACCTATTAGTCTATCAATACACAAGTTGCACCGATATCGAGTGGGCTGTACGACAATGGGTTGTGCCCTTTAACACGCCCGTGATAGCTACCACGCTTGGCTGCTGCGGACCGATGGCTGCACCATACTACCCAACACAGATCCAAGGCTTCCTAAGCGGAAGCGGGGCAGGAACCGAACTCGAGGTCATCTCAGGTAACCCCGGACCAGGGGCGGCCATGGGTGACGCGAAAAACCTAGGTATACTACCATTCCTTGCAGCGATTCTCTGGATGAACATCAAACCGTTCATAGGAAAGGAGGAATAATGAGATGACTAGTGTAATTGGAGGACTCATCGGGACTCTGTTCATCATAAGCGTAATGTCCATGCTCTGGAAGGACAACGTGTTCTTCAGGTTTGGCCAGGCCGCCATCATGGGTGCCAGCGTCGCACACTACACGTTCATGAACTTCCAGTCAGTCCACACCAATGCAATAAAACCAATACTTGCTGGAAACGTGCTCTTCATTATACCGCTGATACTTGGTCTTCTCACGTACTCGAGGCTTAGTAGCGACATATCTTGGCTCGCCAAGTACCCCACAAACGTACTGGTTGGAGTCGGCACCGGGGTAATGATCGCAGGAACGCTGAGAGGACAGATAATCGACCAAATAAAACAGACAATACTGGACGCATTCACAGGCTTGAACGGGATACTGATCTTCATAGGCGTGGTCACGGCCTTCAGCTTCTTCATATTCACGAAGGAGCACACAGGGGCACTGGGCACCAGCGTGAAGATTGGGCGCGTGTTCCTCATGATCAGCCTTGGAGCCAACTTCTCCGGCGAGCTCGTCTGGTACCTGACTCAGATGATCGGACGAATGATGTACATACTCAACGAGTTCATCTGGCCTCTACTCGGAGCATAGTGAAAACCTATCTCCCCTTTTTTAAAAACATATATCATGGTAATAACAACACTATAAGATTAGAATGGTCCAACAGTTGTGGGATTATGAAAAGCCAGTCATCAACGATCCACCTCCAGGAAAAAAAGTCAAAAAAATATTGAAAAAAATGGGATACGAAGGAGAAGCGCCGTACCCCGTCGCTAAATACGCTGAAGGGGTATGGATACAAGACCTGGACGACAACATCCTTTACGACTTCATATCTGGTAGATGCACCGTAAACGCGGGGCACAGACACCCCGAGATCATGAAAGCCCTCAAGACCCAGATGGATAAGGTGACTCACTGCGCCGTTGAAGACCTCTACAATCTTGAGAAGAGCCTAGACGCCGTCGTGCCTCTGAAAGGAACCGGGGGTCTACGCGCAGCCTACGCCCTCAGCGGCTCAGCGGCCAACGACGCAGCCATAAAGATGGCTAGGAAGGTCACAGGCAGGATGGGCATAATCTGTTTCGCGGGAGCCTACCATGGCACCACCTATGGGGCGCTAAGCGTCAGCAGCTACGTACCGTCGATGGTGAAGGGCTTCGGCCGCCTCAACGACGTCTTCTACTTCCCTTACCCAGACTACATTCACCCTCCCTTCGGGAAGCTGGATGGAGAAGACGTAGACGACATAATCATCGGGCTCATCGAGCAGGCGTTGGAGACCTACATGCCGCCTGAGGAGGTCGCGGCTGTCCTGTTTGAGCCCGTCGCAGGTGACGCAGGTTGGCTCATACCTTCGAAGAGTTTCGTCAAGAAACTTGATAAACTCGCAAGGAAAAACGATGTCCTGTTCATTTCGGAGGAGGTCCAGACCGGCTTCGGGAGAACCGGTGAATGGTTCTGCACCGAAAACTATGAGGTCACGCCTGACATCGTCGTCCTCGGTAAGGCCATGGCTGGCGGAGCCGTCGCCATGGCGGGGGCAGTCGCCAAGCAGAGCCTATTGGATAGGTGCGGAGGCTTCTATCACGGCCACACCATGGGTCGGCAGCCTCTGGGCCTCGCCGCCACACTGGCTAACATCGACGTGATCAAGTCCGAGAAACTGGCAGCCAGATCCAGAGCCAACGGGGATCTCATGATGAGCCACCTAACGGAGATGCAGGAGAAGTACGAATGCATCGTAGAATGCAGAGGCATCGCCTCGCTGATCGGCGTCGAGATATCGTCCAAGGACTTGGCGGGAAAGATAGCCGTCGACTGCTACCGCCACGGAGTCTACATCATCGAGATGGGCTACAGGGGCATAGGTGCTCTAAGGGTCGCACCTCCGTTGGTGAGCACAGAGACTCAGCTGGAGAACGCGCTAGCCATCATCGAGGACGCGATCAAGAAAGCGGAGAAGGGTGACCTCTAAAGGTGTTCCCGGTCTTCAGGGAGGTGACTCCCGAGCAAGAGCAAAGAGCTCGGGAGAAGATCCTCAAATTAATCAAAGACCGGGGAGTCGAGACGGCGGCGATCCTAGTTTTTAGCTCCATGAGAAACATGAGCAGGCTGGGTGGGATGGCAGGCCGCTTCTTTTTAGGTCCGCTGGTTCCCTTCCTTCCTCACGACGTTGAACAGTATATCTGGGCTCTAGAGAAGGAAGAGAACATAGACTGGCTCATCGAGCAACTCGAAAACGAGAATATAGAAACAGAGTAAACAGCCCGACTCCATTGAAAAATAACTTTTCCTGACACAGTCAGTAACCTGGGAACCCCCAACCAAAAAGAAAACTCCACATAACCTAGAATCCACCTAAAAAACGTTTAGGGCAAGTAACCTGCCACAAAACCAACTGGGAAAAACGCTTATTCCATGTAACTAGAAAAAAACTTTCCAAGCAAGCGCGTAAATTTTCGAATTCCTATAAAATTTAAAAAAGGGATGGTTTTAGGGGACCGCCGGGGGCGCCTTCGGCGGCAGGTTCTTCACATAGTCCTCGAGCCTGTCGCAGACCTCGCTGAGCTCGTCCACCGGCTTAACCAGGGCGAACCTGATGTGGCCTTCCCCGTTCTCCCCGTACTGGGTGCCCGGCGCGCACCTGACCTTCTTCTGCTGGAAGAAGTCCATCGCGAACTTCATGCTGGGCACGCCGAAGCTGCTAACGTCGGGGAACAGGTAGAACGCGCCCTCCGGCATCGGGCATTTAACGCCGTCTATCTCGTTCAGCCGCTTGACCATGAAGTCTATCCTCTTCTTGTACTCGCCCCTCATCTTGGCCACGAAGTCCCATCCCTTCTCAAGCGCCTCCACGGCCGCCTTCTGGAATGGAACAGGCACGCTGCAGATGCCCACCGGCACCGCGCTTATCGTCTTCATCAGCTCGGGGCCCGCGATGATGTAGCCGGCGCGGCAGCCCGTCCAGGCGAAGGTCTTGCTGAAGCTCATGAGCACCATGGTCCGCTCCCACATGCCGGGGAGGTCGATGATGGTCTTGTGCTTGTCGTTCCACACGAACTCCGTGTAGATCTCGTCGGCGATGATCACGACGTCCTTCTCCTCGGCGATCTCCGCCAGCTTCTCCAGCTCCTTCTGGGTCCAGACGGTGCCCGTCGGGTTGTCGGGGTTGCAGAAGAGGAGGGCCTTAGTCTTCGACGTGATGGCGTTCTCGATGTTGCCGAAGTTCGGCCTGAAGATCCCGTTCTTGTCCTTCGTCTGTCTGGCGCGGGTCATCTCGGCTCCGAAGTAGGCCGACGGCGCGTTGTAGCCCTGGTAGGCCGGATCCATTATGAGGAGCTCGTCACCGGGGTTGAGGATGGCTCCGAAGGCCTGGAAGATGGCCTGGCTCCCGCCCGAGGTGATGAGCACCTGGGTCTTCGGGTCCACGGTGACGCCGTACTTCTTGTAGTACTCGGCGATGGCCTCCTTGAACTCGGGCTCACCTGTGAAGCTGTAGTGGGTGTGCCCCGCCTTCATGGCCTCGTAGACAGCCTTGTTGATGAACTCGGGCTGGTTGAAGTCGGGGTCCCCTGCGCCGAGGTTGATCAGCCCCTCGATGGGCCCCACGGCGGCACGGGTGAGGCTGCCACGAGCCTTCATGAGGGCGGCGACCTCTTTCTTCGCGAACTTTTCGACTCCCATTTTTGATCACGAATCCTAGTAGCTACACGGGTGCTCTATAAAACGTCTTCGATCACGCGTTTCCGTATAAAAAGACGTGAAAAAGGGGTGGGGTAAGTGATAAAATCCGCTACCCGAGGAGGGCGTTGAAGAGAAGCTTGAACGTGGCCTCGGGCTGAGCCCTCATCTGGGGCTGGAACCCGTAGAGCACCACACGCCCCTTACCCAGCTTGGCCTCCACCATGGCCGCCTTGCGGCTCAGGCGCTCCTCGCCGGTGAGCCACCCGCTCTCCATGATGTGCTTATCGGGGTAGCTGAGGACGACGCTGTACTCCTCGTTGTTTACCCTCGGTTTCACCTCGAACGCCGGGTGGTGGCGGAACACGATCATTAGGTCGTCCTGGATGCCCCACGCCAGCGGGTGGCCGCCGTCGACATCCACGTGAAGCGTGCTGCCCGGGCACACGAACTCGGTGTTCTTCACGTCCTTCAACACGTTCTTTACGGGGAGCCTCAGCTTCTCGATGGCGAAGTCACTGGACTCGCCGAAGCAGAGCAGCGTCCCGCCCTCCTCGACGAACTCCTTGAGCTTCTCGACGCCTTCTTCGCCGACGCCGCTCCTGTACTCAGGCGGGTAGTTGGGCATGGTGAAGTCGCCTCCCCAACGCTTCTCGAAGTACTCCTCTATCTTGTCGCCCATGATCAGCTCGGTGGCGTCGGAGGGCAGTATTATTACGTCGTAGCTCTTCGCCAGCCTCCCACGCCGGATGTCCTTGTCCATCAGGGTCTTGTACCTGAACTTGTACTGCTCCAGAAGGAACCGTGTCCAGCCCTCGTCCGCGTTGCCCCCCCAGTACCGCTGGTACATCCCGACGCGAAGCATCTTCACTGGCCTCGACTTCACGGCCGCCGGAGCCGCCTCGAAACTTATGTGGCACCTCTTGCTCAGCTTCTCCAGCTCGTCCTGCAGACCCTCTGCCTTGGGGATGTAGAAGCTGCCCGCCGAGAAGATGCCGGCCTCCGTCGAAGCGGCCTCGGTGAGGCGGTGCACGGTGATCCCCTTCCTGAGGAGCCTGTTGACGGCCTCGAAGCCGTCGTTGACGCGGCCGTCCAGGAGCCAGCCGTTGGCCGCCGCCGACTCGACGCCGCCCCGTGGGAACCTGATGTTCGTGAGCGTCTCGAAGCTGTCGTCGAAGGGCTTCTCGATCTCGTGGAGCCTGACGCCGTTGAACTCGGCGACGGTGTACGTGGAGAGGTCGTAGGGGACCACGGGGGTCCCGTCGGGGTACTTGCTGAACGCCCCCAGGTGGTAGAAGGTACGCTTCAGGAGGCTCACGACGTAGGGCCTGCAGTGCTGGCTCGCGAACACCACGTAGGTGCCTCGGGGGTAGCTGACGCCGTCGGCGACGAACTCCCGCTGGCTGCGGCTCACCTCTACCCCCACGTCCATGAGGGTCTTCATCAGCTTGTAGGCGGCCAGCTCGTCGTGCTGCTCGGGCTTGATGACGAACGCGTACGGAGGCTCCTCGGCTCCCCTACTTATGGCGCCGCTCGCCTTCCTGTACATGTTCCGGAGGATGAGCCCCCTGAACCTAGCCGCCGCCTTCAGGGTTCCGTAGGCGCTTATCTTCTGCTGCTCCACTAAGTCTCTTAGCCTCCACCAGCCGCCAGTCCAGGGGTGGGGGAAGCCCATCTGGGTCCTGTACTCGGGTCGGCCGCGCCTGCTGCCCCTGAGCTGGTGGTAGTGGATGTATAGAGGGGTCGCGAGCTTGGCGGACGCCGACTCGGTGAGCATGCCGCATATGTTGTGCCAGCACGGCACGTAGTTGAAGGTGGGCATGAACTCGCCGGGGTACGTGGCCGCCGACTCGACGCCGTGCTTCCCAGCCTCCTCCAGGAGGACGTGGGTGAGGCCGCCGTAGAGCTCCTGCTCAGTCCAGACGAGGGGGTCGACCTGGTCGTCTATGGGGTTCGCGAAGGGCGCGATGTAGAACCGTGCGCCGTAGCTGCCCATGTGGTGGTAGTCGATGTAGGCCTGGGGGAACCACTCCTTGTAGAGGAGCTGGCTCACCATCTGGCTCTCCACCATCTTGTTGTGGATGGCGTCCCTGTTGTTGTCGTGGCCCGTGTACTTGTGGTATAGCCACGGAGGGCTGCAGCCCTCGTACTCCGTCCCCAGGTACTTCTCGTAGAAGTCGGTGACCATGATCTGGCCGTCTGGGTTGAAGCAGGGCACCATCACGAGCACAGTGTTATCCAGTATCTCCCTGTTCTCTGGGAGGGTGACGAGTTCCCACGCCAGCTCGGGGGCCATCTGGGTGCCCCCCACCTCGGTAGCGTGGATGCTCATGGTCATTGCGACCACGGCCTTGCCCTCCGACACCGCCCTCTCTATCTCTTCCACGGGGACGCCCGTGGGGTGGCTGAGCCTCCAGCTCATCTCCCTTATCTCCTCGAGACGCCCCATGTTCTCCTCAGAGGTAATGAAGGCGACGATGAACGGGTTCCCCTCCGTGCTCTTACCTAGCTCCGTGACCCTGACCATCGGAGACTTGTTCAGCTCCATGAAGTAATCGACTACGCGGTCCCAGCGCACAAGCTTCCTGTCTGCGCCCATAGTGTGACCAAAAAAATCCTCGGGTGATGCTATATCAAGTGACATTACAGAGGTTTCAGTCGAATTATTATTAAAATTCATCTATCCCCCTTTTTTAAGGCGAAAAGCATCGATGAAAGTTGATGAAAAACTAGTGATATCGGCCTCTTTTAATGAAATGCTGTGTCAACGCTATGCTTTCGGTTAAGAGGCCGTGTTCCTGTATCCTTTGTGTAATCGATAAGCCATCGACGAGTATAAATGAAAAAACGTCTTTTTTATCCAATGTTTCAACACGTATGATTGGGCTTTATGCGGTACTGTAACTGAAATCTTAATTTCCTTAAGACCCTAATTCAGTGTATGACGCCTCGTAAAGTTAAGATCGAGGACCTCCGTAGCTTCGTTTTCGTCTCGGACCCCCAGGTCAGCCCGGACGGCGGGAGAGCCGCCTTCGTGCACACCTCCGTCGACTACGACGAGGACGACTACGTGAAGCACATCTGGATGCTGGACACCGCCACCGGTAAGCACAGGCAGTTCACGTCTGGCCCCGGGAAGGACAGCAACCCCCGTTGGAGCCCGGACGGCTCCAGGCTTCTCTTCCTCTCCAGCGGCCGGGAGCCCGAGAAGAAGAACCAGCTCTACGTCATCGACGCGGAGGGCGGGGAGGCCCAGCTGGTCGCGGACCTGGAGACCGGGGTCATGAACCCCCAGTGGGCGCCCAACGGACGGGACATGCTGTTCACGAGCCGAGTCTGGGAGCCGGAGAAGCCTGAGACCGACGTGGTGGTCGTGAAGCGCATATGGTACAAGCTCAACGGCGTGGGCATGTTCGCCGGGAAGCGGGTGCACCTCTTCACTGTGAGGCAGGGCAGGAAGCCGAAGCAGCTCACCAGGGGCGAGATCGACGTGGAGGCCGCGGCGTGGAGCCCAGACGGGAGACAGATCACGTTGGTCTCCAACCTGGAGGAGGACTCAGACATGACCCACGTAAGGCATGTCTACCTGATGCCGTCCAAGGGCGGCGAGATGAAGAGGATCACGGAAGCCAGCCACACGATAGGCGGTCTCTCGTGGTCCCCCGGCGGCTCAGAGATCGCGTACCTTGGTAACGACTTCCACGCCCGCGGAGCCACGAACAACGACATCTGGGTCATGGCCTCGGAGGGGGGAGCCCCCAGGAACGTCACCGCCGGCTTCGACAGGAGCATCGGCAGGGGAATCGGCAGCGACCTCCGTTTCTCGACGCCGAGCCCGGGGCCCGTGTGGTCGAAGGACGGCGAGTCCATCTACTTCCTCACGGGCGAGGTGCCGACAGCCAACGCCTACAGGGTAAGCAAGGGGACCGGCGAGGTCACTCGGCTCACCTCAGAGCGATCCGTTGACGGCTTCAGCCTATCCAGGGACGCATCTGTCATCGTCTACAACGCCATGAAGGCGACCCACCCATGCGAGATATGGGTCAGGGACGCTAAGGGGGAGAGGAGGGCCACGAAGTTCAACGACCGGCTCCTCAAACGTCTGAGCATCGTGGAGCCGGGCCACTATACCTGGGTCAACGAGGAGGGCATGGAGATAGACGGCTGGGTCATGAAGCCCGTCGGCTACACGGAGGGGGAAAAGTATCCGACCATCCTGGAGATCCACGGCGGCCCCCTCGGCATCTATGGCGACGGCACGTTCCAGGAGTTCCAGCTACTCGCGGCTGAGGGCTACGCCGTGATATACACCAACCCGCGGGGCAGCGGTGGCTACGGCGAGGAATACGGCGCGACACTGAACGGCCGCCACGGCACCGTCGACTACAGGGACGTGATGGACTTCACCCGGGACGCCGTTCAAAGGCACGGCTTCATCGACGGGGAGAGGCTCGGGGTCACCGGCGGCAGCTACGGCGGATACCTAACCAACTGGATCATAACCCAGACCGACGTGTTCAGGGCGGCGGTGGCCTGCCGCAGCACATGCAACAGGCTCAGCCACCACGGCTACAGCGACCTCGGCTACAAGCACGGCGAGTCGGGCAACGTGGGGTACCCGTGGCGCGACGAGGAGAAGCTCCTCGGCCAGAGCCCCCTGAGGCACGCGGAGAACGTGAAGACGCCGACCCTGTTCATCCACAGCGAGAACGACCTACGGTGCACCATACAGCAGGCCGAGGAGTTCTTCGTCGCCCTCAGGGAGCTGGGCGTCGACACGGAGCTGGTAAGGTTCCCGGGGGAGAGCCATGAGCTGAGCAGGAATGGGAAACCCAAGCACAGGGAGGAGCGGTTCAGGCACATTCTCCGGTGGTTCGACAAGTACCTTAAATAGAAACTAACCTTTCCCCATACCTGGGTTGAACAGGAGAGCCGCCGCCTACTACGCCACCGGTGTCATCATACTCGTTTTCAGCGTCTTCTACGGGAGAGACTTCTCCAACCCGGCTGACGTTATGGAGGGCGCAGTCTTACTGGTTGGGTCCATGTTCATCATGATGTTCATCTACCGGTTGGAGAAGCAGGGCCTCATCCCGTGGTGGGGCTGGGGAGTGAACACGCAATATAGATGCAACAAATGGAACGACGATGCCTATTTTCATGGCATTTATGCCGTAAACGATATAACCCGGCGGGATGGTATGTTCAACTCAATCAATTAAAAGTGAGTGACTTGAAACACATCCTAAGCGACTTCGACCTATCCAGCGAGGAGCTGGGCGAGGTGCTCAGCCTCTCCGCCGAGATAAAGGGCAGCCAGAAGAAATACCTGCACGCGCTGGAGGGCAAGACCCTCATGATGCTTTTCGAGCTGCCGTCCCTACGCACCAGGATAAGCTTCGAGGCAGGGATGAGCGGGCTCGGAGGCCACGCCATCTTCTACGGCGTCTCCGAGGGCGGGTTCAGCCGGAGCGAGACCCTGGAGGACGGCGTCGCGGTGCTCAGCAGGTACAGCAGCTGCATCATGGCCCGGGTGCTTAAGCAGGAGGCCATGGAGAGGATGGGGGCGGCGGCGACGGTGCCCGTCATCAACGGCATGACCGAGCTGTACCACCCGTGCCAGAACATGGCCGACCTCCTCACCATCCAGGAGAAGAAGGGCGGCCTGGCCGGCCTGAAGATCGCCTACGTGGGCGACGGCGGCTGCAACACGGCGGCGTCCACCATCATAGGGTGCACCAGCATGGGGATGAACGTAGCCGTGGTCTGTCCGGACGACCCCCAGTACAGCCCGAGCCCCGAGCTCCTCAAGAAAGTCAAGGGCAACAAAGGCAGTGTCAAGGTAGACCACGACCCCTCGACGGGCGTGAAGGACGCCGACGTCATCTACACCGACGTCTGGGTCAGCGCAGGCATGGAGGAGGAGAAGCAGAGGCGCATGAAGATGTTCCCGCCCTACCAGGTTAACACGGAGCTGGTAAAGAAGGCCAAGCCCGACTGCATCGTCATGCACTGCCTGCCCGCCCACAGGGGGCTGGAGATCACCAGCGAGGTCATGGACTCGCCCCAGTCCGTGGTGGTGGACCAGGCCGAGAACAGGATGCACGCCCAGAAGGGATTACTCTACTGGCTGCTCAGAGAGTAGTCTCCCTCCAAGCTTTCTTCTCACCCGCCGGTACGCGAGATCGGGTATCCTAGACTTAAGCCTTAACACTTTGATGCTCCT
>DATKWN010000092.1:0-4462 GCA_035529515.1 Candidatus Krumholzibacteriaceae bacterium
CCAGGCTGTCATCGACGATGAACTCCTGTCCCTCCTCGAAAGCCGTGCACTTGGTGTAGGGTTTATCGGTGCCAGGCATGTTAGGCACCTCCCCGTCGAAGATGACTGAAGGGTCCACACGCTTGAACACCGTGATCTTTATTCTAGTCAATGCGATCTAATGATAGGTGACAGATTACTAAAGTCCTTGTTTGAGATGTCGTTTATCTCATCGTCAATCTTCAGAATCTTAGCCAGGATTGATTGCCGTGCAGAACTCATCACCTACATGTACGCGTCGGGCACGTATATCCCACAGGATGATTACGAGGCTTACAAACCGAAGTTCCTACGACAATGTGTTCTCAGATGGATGAATAATCTGCTAGCCGTGATTGAAACATGAATTATTGTTGGCTCCATTGGGGTCCAAGATGTTCATGTCGCTCGTGGCTTCGTGTCTCTATCGTCAGAAAAAGCCTGGAGGCCGCCATCGTCTGCAACCACAAGCGCACCATCCCGAAGACCTGGGAGTCGTCCCTCCAGAGGAAGAAGGAACGTCTGGAGGCTCAGAGGGCCAGGGCGAGGGAGAACGAGAGGAAGCTCAGGCAGCTCATAATGGACGCGGATGGGAAGCACCTCGAAAGGCTCGGGGGCTACGAGCGGAAGCTGCGGGAGCACGAGGAGAAGCTGGAGGAGTACAGGCGGCAGCTGAAGGAGAATGAGGAGCAGGGGAGATAGACCGAGAGCCTTGAGAAGGGGATTGCCTCGAAGCAGAAGGCCATGAACACCCAGAGGCAGCGCATGAGGAAGCTCAATACGACCCACGTCAAGAGGATGGGGAAGTTGAGGAGGCAGTTGCGTGACATGAAGGAGAGGGACGTCGCCTCCACGGAGAAGCTGGAGCTCCAGATACGGGCCCAGGAGGCTACCAGGGACTTCAACCTCGGCACCTCACTGAAGAGCTGCGTCGACCCCCGGATCTACTACGACTGGGGCAGGAGGGTCGACTACGACTGGAAGAAATACTACCCCAAGACCCTGCAGTCAAAGTTCAGTTGGGTCGAGAACAACAGCCGAGGCGACTCGGAAGAGGAATAGCCAGGGTCGACGCGATATCTACTCATCGTAGCCTTGATGTAATTCATCCTACCTATTATCGTTGGTACGAGAAGACTGTCCAAATAATTTGAGGAATCGAGTAAAACAGGGAACAACACGCAGTTTTGGCCTCTATTCATCGTAAATGTTTCTATACTCCCGAATGGCTTAGGAGACTGGGCGAGATGTCTAGGAAGATCGTTGTCATAGGGGCGAACTCGGCAGGCGTCGAGGCCGCCATAATGGCCAGGAAGACGGATAGGGACGCGGAGATAACGGTGGTGACCGATGAGAGCGTTCCTACGTACTCGAGGTGCGGCCTCCCCTTCGTCCTCAGCGGGAAGATACCGTCCTTCGAGAAGCTTATCGTCTACCCCCTATCCCTTTACCGCATCATGAAGTTCGACCTCCGCAAGGAGACTAGGGCGACGAGGATCGACACCGGGGGCAGGGCGGTCGAGGTGGAAACGAAAGCCGGCGAGCACGAGAGCCTCGAATACGACGCCCTCGTGATCGCCACGGGTGCGAGCCCGTTCAGGCCCCCGATCAAAGGCCTGGACAAGGAGGGCGTGTTCACACTCCACACACTCAAGGATGGCGAGGGCATAGCCAGGGCCATGAAGGACGCCGGCTCCGCGGCCGTCATCGGCGCTGGCTACGTCGGTATGGAGATCGCCGACGCCTTCGTGACGAGGGGCCTCAAGACTACTGTCATCAACTCCCAGCCCACGATCCTCGCGAAGACCTTCGACGAGGACATGTCCCTGGAGGTCCAGAGACGGTTCGAGGAGAGGGGGGTCGAGCTTGTATTGGGGCGACGCGCCGAGGCTATCCTCGGAGGAGATAGGGTCAAAGCGGTCGTCGCAGGGGAGCACGAGATACCCGCGGACCTGGTGATCAACGCGACAGGCGTGAGGCCCAACGTGGGCCTTGCGAGGGAAGCCGGGATAGAGATAGGCGTAACCGGCGGCATAAAGACCAACAGGAGGATGCAGACGAGCGCCGAGGATGTCTACGCGGCCGGGGACTGCGCGGAGACGACGAACCCCATAACCCACAGCCCCGCGCTCCCACTGCTGGGGGCGACGGCCGTTAGGCAGGGCAGGGTCGCCGGCGTGAACTCGGCGGGCAAGTACTCGACCTACCCTGGGGCCCTGTTCTCCGTGGTCTCGCAGATGCTCGACTTCGAGGTCGGGGCGACGGGGCTGACCGAGTCCTGGGCCCGCGAGTACGGGCTGGACACCATCGCCGGCAAGATCAGGGGCCACACCAGGGCGCCCTACTACCCGGGGGCGAAGCCGATCACCGTGAAGATCTTGCTGGAGAGGGAGTCCAAGCAAATCATAGGCGGCCAGATCGTCGGCGGGGAGGAGGTGACCCAGAGGATAAACGTCCTCTCCCTGGCGATCCAGAAGAACATGTGCTGGTACGAGCTGGTGAAGGCCGACACGTGCTACGCTCCGTCCGTGTGCGAGGCGTCGGAGCCGATCGTGATGGCGGCCGAGATGGCCGCCAGGAAGTTCTGAGCCCCCTCATTTGAGCCCCAGGGGGCCTTCACTCAACTTATATCCTGTACCTATCATTTTCTACCAGATTCTAGGCATGAGGAATCTCGTGAAGAGAAAATTGAAGGCCGGCAAGCCCAGCGTCGGCACGTGGATAAGCATCGGCCACCCGGACGTCTCGATGTACCTCGCCGACCTCGGGTTCGACTGGCTCGTCTGCGACATGGAGCACGGCCCCTACGGCCCCGAGACCTACCACTTCATGGCCCAGGCGATGCTCTACAACCGGGGGGGCTGCATGCCCATGGCCCGGATCCCCTAGAACGACCTGATCTGGGCGAAGAAGGTTCGAGAGGCAGATCCAATAAAACAAGGATTGAAACCGGCGTCGTAGTATCCCGATACCGAGTAGGCCACGAGGGTTTGAGAAGCAGATCCATTAAACACGGATCGAAGCCCCCCATCCTGGCGGCGTACTGCTGCGAGGAATAGAGTGTAGCTGCCTGCGATCTGGTAGTGGGGTCCTCTTTAGTCTTTGTTCTTCTTTTTAAGCTCTATTCGGCGGTTCTTGAGGGATTCTAGGTCCAGGATGAGCTCTCCTCGCATGATATGCCTCTCATCGGTCTCCTTCCAGCCTATGGATTAGAAATATGTCACGTTTGATCTATAAGGTTTACCTAATAATCCACAAAGCATTCCTTTAATAAATTCTAAAAAAAATAACCATTTTATTTGTGAATTCAGAAAAATACACAGCTAAATAAGAGATAACAGCTAAAACTAACTAACGCCCCCCTCCTAAAAACGCTTAACCAACACCAAAAAGCCCAGCCGATGAATCATTTACAACGCGCGCACATATCGGTAAAAAGCCATTTCAAACGTTTAACCGACATATCGGTTAACGGAAAAAACGCTTATAATAAGTAACCAGTTATAAGGGAAATGCCGAGTCGTCGATCCACGACGCCGCCGCGTACCCGAAAAAACGCTTATAGTAAGTAACCAACTATAAGGGAAAAGCAAAGTCGTCGATGCTCGACGCCGCCCCACCACTTCACAAGGATGACAGCGAAGACCATGCATGACGGGTGGACCATCAAGGGGGCAACGAAGAACCCACGCCCCTCATCTAAACAAGCCACGGGAACACCGAGGGGATCGCGTCACTAAAAAACGTGTAAGCCGGTGAACCAGGTCCCCAAAATTCCTGCCTGTCGCAGGCTGTCATCAGTGGAAAATGAAATAACCCCCGCATATACCACTGTACCAAGGTACCTGCGATGAAGGAGACTTGGCGTCTCATCGACATGAGGATCGAGGACGCGCCCACCCAGATGGCCATAGACGAGGCCATCGCCATGGCGCGGCTCAAGGAGGGAACCCCCAACACCGTGAGGCTCTACAGGTGGAACCCGTCCGCCGTCAGCATAGGGTACTTCCAGAGCATAGAGAAGGAGGTCAACCTGCCTGCCTGCGAGAAATACGGCGTCGACGTGACACGCCGCATCACCGGCGGAGGAGCCGTATACCACGACTACGACGGCGAGATAACGTACAGCCTCGTCGCGCCCGAGGCGGACCCCAAGATGCCCGCCGACATCCTGGAGTCCTACAAGCTGATCTGCGGCGCCATAGTCAACGGCCTCGCGGAGCTCGGCGTAGACGCCGAGTTCAAGCCAGTCAACGACATCGTTGCGGGAGGCAAGAAGATCTCGGGCAACGCCCAGACCAGACGCCACGGCGTCATACTGCAGCACGGCACCATCCTCGTGGACAGCGACATCAGGCGCATGTTCCAGGTGCTGCGGGTGAGCGACGCCAAGATCAGCGACAAGCTCATACAGGCGGTGGAGGAGCGGGTCACTAACCTCAGG
>DATKWN010000093.1:0-4557 GCA_035529515.1 Candidatus Krumholzibacteriaceae bacterium
AGAAGCCCCGGTTGTCGTGGGTCCAGGCCGCGGCCGTGAACTTGGTCCACATGAGGTGGTCACCCAGGTCCTCGCCTGTCTCGACCATCCTGATCCTCCACTCCTGCCAGTCAGAGCCCGCAGTGCTGACGCCGTAAGCCAGCAGCCGCCCGTCCTCGCTCACGTCGTAGCCCGTGAGGGCGACCGTCCCGTCCTCGCTGAGCTTGTTGGGGTCGAGGAGCAGCCTGGGCTCCCCGTCGGGGCCCTCCATCCATAGGAGCACCGGCTGGTTCCTGAGGCCGTCGTTGTACGTGTAGAAGTACCTGTCTCCCCGCTTGAAGGGGATGCCGTACTTCTCATAGTCCCAGAGCTCGGTCATCCTATCCCTGATCCGTTCCCGTGCAGATATCTTCTCCAGATAGCCGAAGGCGACCCTGTTCTGAGCGTCTATCCAGGCCCTGGTCTCCTCGCTGTCTATGTCCTCAAGCCACCTGTAGGGGTCGGGCACCTCGACGCCGTGGATCACGTCGACGTGGCCCATCCTCCGGCTCGGAGGATAGATGAGCTTAGATTGTTTAGGCAAAAACGCCACCCATGAGATAGGTGGCTGGGGGATTCTTAAAACAGCATCCTAGACGCTGAAGGGGGAGACGAGGGCCTTCTTCGCCGCCTCTCCGCCGGAGTACGCCATGGGGGCGCCGTCGGCGCGCCAGCAGGCTCCGCCGTGCATCTGACCCCGCTCGTCCACCATGACGCCGTTCATGCCACCGGCCACCTTGGGCATCTCCATGATCTCGTGGCCCATCCTCCTGAGCCCCTCAAGGGCGTCTTCGCCGAAGCCGGGCTCTACCTGTAGCTTCCCCTCCGGCGTCCCGGGGACGCCCATGGTCCAGACTCGGGGAGCCTCGAAGGCCGGCTGTATGCTCATCCCGAAGTCTATGACGTTAACCAGGGCCTGGCAGATGGCGGGGAATATCCTCGTGCCGCCGGGGGTGCCCAGGCAGAGGAACGGTGAGCCGTCCCGAAGCACGATGGTGGGCGCCATGCTGCTGAGCATCCTCTTACCGCCGGCGACGGAGTTGGCCCTCCCCGGCCGAGGGTCGAAGAGCCCCATGCAGTTGTTGAGCAGCACCCCTGTGCCTGGCACCGTCACCGTGGAGCCGAAGAGGGCGAACAGCGTCTGCGTGGCGGCGACGATGTTGCCCTCCGAGTCCATCACGGAGACGTGGGTCGTGTCCTGGCTCTCGGCCTGATACCTGCCGGGGTCGCCGAAGCCGTAGCTCCCCGCCTTTTCACCGACCTCCTTGACCCTCAGCGCCGCGTACTCCTTGGATGTCAGCCCCTCCACGGGCACGGGGACCCTCCACGGGTCCCCCATATAACGCTGCCTGTCCGCGAAAGCGATCTTGAGGACCTCGGCGAAGAGGTGGACGTGCTCGGCTGAGCCGAAGGTCAGTGCCCCCACGTCGTGGTGCTCAAGCATGTTAAGCATCTGTATTATGTGGGTGCCGCCGCTGCTCCCCGGGGCCATGCTGTACACGGTGTACCTGTCCCTGTAGGTGCCGTGTACGGGGGGCTTCTCGGTGAGCTCGTAGCCTCGGAGGTCCTCCATGGTCAGGATCCCGCCGTTCGCCTCCATGTCATCCGCCACGGCCTTGCCGAGCTCCCCGCCGTAGAGGAGCCCCGAGCCGCATCTGGTTATCTCTTCGAGGGTCTCAGCGTACTCCGGCATAACCACCTTGTCCCCGGGCCTGAGTGGCTTCCCGCCGGGTAGGAAGGTCTTGGCCGTGTCCTCGTGGAGCCGGAGGTCGCTCTGCATGTTCCCGACGTTGAAACAGAGGTACGGCGTGGCCCTGTAGCCGTCTCGGGCGAGCCTTATGGCGGGCGCCGTGACCTCGCCTAAGTTCAGTTTTCCGCGCGTTTTCTGGATGTGCTCCCACGCCTTTAGGCTGCCCGGGGTGGCTACGGCGAGGTGGCCGATCATGTTCCTGCGGCCCACGGCCTCGAATATGTACTGGTCCGGCCTCCGCTCCTTCACCGGTGTGTACATGGTCTCCGTGGCGGCCCCGGGCGCGACGGCGTAGTTGTCCAGAGAGGATATCTTCCCCGTCCCGCCGCCGCGGTAGACGAAGAACCCGGCGCCGAATATACTCACCATCATGGGCTCCGCGACTGTCAACGCGAAGAGGCTGGCCACCGCCGCGTCGAAGGCGTTGCCGCCCTTCGCCAGCGTCTCTAACCCGGCCGAGCTTGCGAGGGGATGGTTCGCCACAACCACGCCTCTGCTGCCGACCACCTCCTGCTTGAACGTCTTCAAGTACCTCTCAGGAACAGGCATCGTTAAACACCGTAGAACGCTTCCAATATCATCTGTTGAAAGTATAACACTTACCACGCGGGCACAGAAACGTGTAAACTCTTCTCCCACCACCTCCATTTACAATAAGCCTTCCCCCCACTCGCTAGGCGGATATACACCGGCGACGCTCAGGCCGACGCCTTCGACGTAGCCCGCCTCCTAGCCAAGGAGGAGATAAAGGTCCACGTCTTCAACACCAAGCACTCAAGCCGGGAGGAGGAGCAACCCTTCAAGGAGAAAGGGAAGAGGATCAGGCTGACGCCCACCCAGTTCCTGAGGGAGCTGGCCCGGGTCTCGAAGGGCGAGTACGTTGGGTTGAGTCTTCAGAGACGTGAACAATAACTAGTCTCTCGTAGTCTTGAGGACCTGGACAAGGTCTCATCTACTTGGACTTGCGTGAAGAAGTTTTCAAGTGGTTTAGTGCCGCTGTCCGGGTCTCTGCGAGGAACTCCTCCATCGATCCCCTGGAATGGGTGTGACTGTGGGTCACCTCGAGGTTGGGGGGTTTTCTGATGCCGTCTATTAGCCGGTTCACCTTCTCCCAGTCCACAGTGCCCCAGCCGGGGGGCATGTGGCTGTCATCGTCTCCACGGTTGTCATTGATGTGTGTCACGGTGAGCCTGTCCCTGAACCCTTTTAGCTCGTCCAGGTTCCCGTGTATGTTGGCGTGCCCCGTGTCTAGGCAGAAGGAGACGATCTCCTCTGGGAATCTCTCCATGAGCCGCCGCAGAACGTCGTGGTCGCCCCGGTAACAGTTCTCGAAGGCCAGTGTCACCCCGAGGACGCCGCAGAGGGGCGCGACCTCGGTGACGGTCGCCTCGGCTCTACTGAGCCGGGTTTCGAGGAGCGGCTCGTGGTACCTTGGCGGATGCACCACGACGGCGTCGCCACCGACTTTGCTGCAGAACTCTATCCTGTTCTTGAGGAGCTTCACGTAAGCGCTGTGCCCAGCCTGGTTGTCGGCGTCGATCCGGGCGGCCTGGGTGGCCGTGCCGTGGACGTCGAGGCAGGTGAGGCCCCGGTCATCCAGCAGCCACCTGTAGAGGTTCATGTCTTCGCGGCTGTAGAGGCGCTCGTTGTCCCAGTCGTCACACCAGTGCACGTAGTCGAAACCGTGGTCCTTGAATAGGCGAAACTTCTCCTCCATCCGGGGCTTGTAGGTGTAGTTGAACATGTCGGTGGTGACGCTGAGCTCCATAGATAATCCATGCCCGATGCCCATTATAAACTGAGAGGAGAAACGCAGACGGAGGGAAGCCGGGGGTTAAACGATCTTCTTCTTCGCCCCGCAGCAGATGCAGACTATGAAGCCCTGCTTCAGCCTGTCCTCGATGAACGCCTTGCACTCCTCTTTGTCTAGGAACAGGGGCTGGCCACAGTCCTCGCACATCTCATCGTGAAGCTCGGGTTCAGGCATCTCAAGAAAATGTGGTAACACCGCTTAATAAACTGGGTTGGAGGCTAAGGGGAGTCTAGCCCTCGATGAGCTTGAGTATGTCCTTCCTGATGAAGGCTATGTACTCGTCCACGGTGCTCTTGCTGAAGTTGGTGACCACGGCGCTCCTTGTGACACCCACCGTGTAGCCCTTCGCCAGGCTTGTGAACACCACGTACCAGATCATGCCGTGGTCAATGTAGTCCTTGTAGAGCCCCGTGTCGGCGATGCCCTCGCCGCTAAGGCACAGCTTGTTGACGCTCGGGATGTCCACGTTGTCGAACCAGATGAGGTTCGTCGCCTTGGGGTTGCCTTCGTGGAGCCTCTGAAGGGTCTCGCTGGTTATCCTGCTCTCACGGATGTCGACGTTGAGTATCTCTCCGATCTTCACCGCGACGTGGTTGCTCAGCATCTTCTTGACGCCCCTGGCGACGCTGGGCGCCATCACGACGAGGAAGTGCCTACTCTCGTGGGGCATTATCCAGAAGGGCGCCTCCTCGGTCTCCGGCGTAATCCGGGTCCGGCGCCGGTAGACTCGCTCCCTCATGAAGTCCCGGGTGAAGACCCCCGTGACCGTGTCCTCGACCTGCTCAAGGTCAATCACCTCGGTCACCAGCTGGGTCTCCTCGTCCTCCAACTCCTCGACCTCTCTCCAGCCCATCAGCGTGTCCCTGGGGTCCCCCTCCAGGCCCCGGACCTCGAAAACCTTCACTGGAAGAACCATTTAACCACCAGGAAGCTACACGGCTCACAGCTTAAAAACCCAGCCCAGGGGATCACACCT
>DATKWN010000094.1:0-6650 GCA_035529515.1 Candidatus Krumholzibacteriaceae bacterium
AGTAGCTGGTTCTCGGAGGCAACGTTAGGCCAACGAGTGCCCAGCAGATCCGTGGGGGACTCTCGGTATATCCTCATCACGGCCCCCCGTTACCCGTCGCTATCTCCTCCAAGGGCAGCACCTGCCTGGGCTCGTGCACCACGAGCCCCTGGGCGAGGGCTCTCAGCGTCGGAAGTATCTCGATGAACCTGTCCTTCTCGATGACGGTGTTCACGGCGCACCAATCGGGGTCGCTCAGGTCGCTGATGGTGGGCCTCTTCAGCGCCGGCAGTTGCTCCAGCAGGGGCTTCAGGTTGGCTCGCTTCACGTTAGCGAATATGTGAAGCTTCTTCGCTCCGTCCACTGCGCCGCGGAGCAGCGTGAGTATGTCCATTATCTTCTCCCGTTTATGGGGGTCCCTTAGGGACGCCTTGTTGGCGATGAGGAGGGCGCTGGTCCGCATCACCTCCTCGATCATCTTGAGGCCGTTCTGCTGCAGGCTAGTCCCGGTGTCCACCACCTCCAGTATAGCGTCGGCGTCCTCAGGGGGCTTGGCCTCGGTGGCGCCGAAGCTCAGGTAGACGACGACTCTCTCGTTGTCTCCGATCCTCCACCACGGCGTCACGACGACGGGGTCAGAGCCCCCGTACAGCTCGCTGTACGCCGAGTTGGCCTTCAGATACTCCTTGGCGGCGTTTAGATACTCTGTGCTGATCCTGAGCACCTCACCCCGCTCGGCCCATCTCCTGACCAGGTCGGAGAGGCTGTCAACCTCAGATAGGTTCTTGGGCACGGCGAGCACGAGCTGTACCTTGCTATACTCCAGGTCGAGGAGGACCTCGACGTCTGCCTTGTTCTCGGCCACCCAGTCCCTTCCGCTGATGCCGACGTCCTGGACACCCTCGCTGACGTAGGTGGGTATCTCCTGTGGCCTGAGTATCTTGAGCTCGATCCCCGGATCGTTGATGCCGGGCCGGTAGGTGCGGTCCTGTCCGCTGATCTTGTACCCGGCCCGCTCCAGGATCTTCATGGTGTCGTTTCCTAGGTGCCCCTTGGGAAGGGCGAACTTCACAATAGTCATGTCTGTCTCCTGTGGGTTGTCTGGGAGAAGCCTAGAATCCACTGAAGCCATTACTCGTTTAGAAGGCTCAACGGTGGACTCGGGTGGCTGAGAAATCTTGTCCTCACCAGGGATGAACGCGACCGCCCCTAGTGAACTCGCTCCCTCATTTTCACTCCACTAAGACACCCAAAGTGGGTTTACTCGATATAAAGATTTCTAGCAAAGTCTAAGTAGACTGAAGGGACCGAGGTTTGTCTCACCGCCCCGCGACCTTCCCCCTAATCGCTGTAGCGTCAAGGTTTGGAAAACCTTTATACGCATATATGCTGTTCAGAGGGGTGCATTAGGCGGCTCTAAACGGAGCAACGATGAAGAAAATGTCCGAGAGAACAGTGATCGACGGAGACGGCCTCATACTGGGCAGACTGGCGAGCATGGTCGCCAAGAGGCTTCTCGCGGGCGAGGCCATAGACATAGTCAACGCCGAGAAGATCGTCGTATCGGGTAAGCGCAAGATGATCATAGAGACGGAGAAGGAGTTCCTCAACGTGGGAGGGTTTGGCAAGGGCCCCATCCATTACAGGCAGCCCCACAGGATGGTGCGCAGGACCATCAGGGGGATGCTGCCCCGCAGGAAGAGCCACGGCAGGAACGCTTACAGCCGCCTCAGGGTTCACATAGGCGTACCCAGGGAGCTGGAGGCCGCCGAGAAGGAGAGCATCCCAGAGGTCCACTCGAGCAACCTGAGCCGCAGGTTCGTGACCGTAGGAGAGATCGCCGAAGCCATCGGCTGGAAGAAGTGAGATAGATGTCAAGTAGAAAAAGGTCTGTTCTGGCCGTCGGGAAACGCAAGACGAGTAAGGCGAGGGTCGTCATATCGGATGGTAAAGGCAGGATAAGGGTCAACAACACGCCGATACACCTAGTCGAGCCCTGGATAGCACGCGAGAAGATAATGGAGTCCTTGAGGCTTGCCGGCGACTACGCTGGGAAGGTGGACATAAAGGTCAAGACACACGGAGGAGGCGTCATGAGCCAGGCAGAGGCGGTCAGGATGGGCATCGCCCAGGGACTCGTGAAGTTTACAAGAAGCAAGCGTCTCAGGAACAGGTACCAGGAGTACGACAGGACGATGCTCGCAGGCGACGCCCGCCGCAAGGAGGCCAAGAAGTTCGGCGGCCCAGGCGCGAGACGCAGGAAGCAGAAGAGCTACAGGTAGTTGCGTATGGTTCGAATGATCTCACCCATCGTGGAGAGGAGGGACAGGGTCCGCGAGGGCAAGGGCTTCAGCGGCGAGGAGCTGAAAGCCGTGGAGCTGACACCCGCGAAGGCTAGGAGGCTTGGCATACCGTACGACCCCCGCCGAAAGTCCAGCCACGAGGAGAACGTCAAAGCCCTCAAGGAGTACCTAGAGGAAGCCGAGACGGCGGAGCTAGGGTTCAGGAAGCCGAGGCAGACCGGCAAGCCCCACGTCGGTAGGGCGTACAGGGGTATGACCAGCGCTGGCAAGAAGATGCGGAACCTCAGCCACAAAAAATAGCTTATTTTATTGACACTGTTTTATACCGACGAAAACGTTTGACTGTGTGTACCTCGGCGTGTTACGAGAGGAAAGGATCCTTGTGGAGAGCGTCAACGCGGTCCACGGAAAACAGTAAACATTAATATAACGCTACAGTGTATTGTAGCGATTTAATGACGCGCCGAGTCCACGTTATAAAAGATCCCGAAGTAGCAAAGCTACTCGCGGACGAGACTAGGAGGCAAATCCTGAACAAGCTAAGACACGACGAGCACTCAGCGACAGACCTCGCCAAGGCTTTGAACAGGAACCACAGCAGCATCGTCCATCACCTCAACCAGCTGCTGGATGCGGGGCTCATCGAGGTCACCCGCGAGGAGAAGGTGAGGAACATGGTTCAGCCCTACTACAGGAGCGTGAGCTCCAGCTTTCACGTGGCCTACAGCCTCACCGAGGCGCTCAGCCAGGACCCCGACTACTCGGCCTGGCAGGAGGAGTACATCGACAGCATGCTCCTAGCCCTGAACGGGTACGGCATCTCTGTCCCCGAGGAGCGGAGAGGGGAGGCGAAGACCCTGCTTCAGACGTGTTACCTCGGCCAGAAGAAAGCGTACGAGGAGAGGATTACTAAGAGAATCAGCGTGCCTGAGGTGAGTAAGTATGCGGCCCGTAACACGGCTAACGTACTCAGCCACATACAGCTCATGAAGGATAAGGAGTACATGGACGCTTTGCACCGTCTGTCAGAGATCATGGGAGAGTCCGAGGAGGATCAGCGGGGTTAATGTCGAGGGACAGTGATCCAGAGCCGCGGAAGGTCGAGTGGAGCACATTCAGGCGGCTCTTCAAGTACATTCTGCCCTACTGGGAGCTGAAGGCCGTGGTGCTGCTGGCGGTCGTGACGACGGTTCTAAGCGTTCTCTCCCCGGCCATCATAGGAGACATAGTGGACCTGGTAAGGGACGTCGCTGGGGGAGCCGAGATAACCGTGAGTACGGGAGTGGAACGCTACGCATACGCGGTGCTCCTACCTGTGGCGAACTGGCTGGCCGCCTCGATGGCGATGCAGCCACGCTATGCGTCGCTGCTCGTGTTCAGCTTCAGCCTCATAGTCATCGCCGCCCTAAACGGGTACCTGAACTACCTCACCAGGTACGCTACGACCCTCATCAGCCAGCGAGCAGGGTTCGACCTGAGGGACGGCATGTACAAGAGCCTGCTAGAGAAGTCGTTCAGCTTCTACGACCAGCAGCGCACGGGTCAGCTCATGGCCAGGGCGACGGGGGACATCAACATGCTGGAGCGTTTCTTCAACTTCGGGTTCAGGATGGCGCTGGGAAACCTCCTGCTCCTAGTATTCGTCGTCTGGTCCATGATCAGCCTCGACCCGGGGCTGACCCTGGTATCCGTGATGGTTCTGCCGTTCCTCATGTACTCGACGCTCCGGTACAGCAGGATGGTTAGCCCCATGTGGAGGGAGGTCAGGGAGCAGAACGGCGTCATCACCACGGTCCTCCAGGAGAACCTCACCGGCCTCCGGGTGATCCGCGGCTTCAGCAGAGAGGACTACGAGGAGGAGAAGTTTGCCGTCGAGTGCAAGAAGTACTTCGACATCAACGTGACCATGGCAAAGATCAGAGCCTTCTTCATGCCCCTGGCCAGCCTCTTCTCCAGTATAGGCATGGTGCTCATCATCTGGTACGGTGGCAACAGGGTCATCACCGGCACCCTCAGTATGGGTACCGTCGTGGCTTTCTACTTCTACCTGACACGGCTCATGGGGCCGGTCCGTATGCTGGGGTTCATGACCAGCATGTTCGTGAGGGCCAACGCAGCCGCCGAGAGGGTCTTCGAGACCATAGACGCCGAGGTTGACGTCAGCGACGCCGAGGACGCCGTGGAGCTGAAGGAGGTCGAGGGAAGGATAGAGTTCGACGACGTCTGGTTCAGCTACGACGGAGAGAACATGGTCCTCAGGGACATCGACCTGACGGTGGAGCCGGGGCAGACGGTAGCCATACTGGGCGCCACGGGCTCCGGTAAGAGCAGCATCATCAACCTGGTGCCCAGATTCTACGACGTCTCGCGGGGAAGCATAAGACTGGACGGCAGAGACAGCAGGGAGCTAACCGTCAAGTCGCTGAGGCGGCAGATCGGCATAGTCCGGCAGGACCCCTTCATATTCGGGACATCCCTCAGGGAGAACATCGCCTACGGGGTGAGCGACGCCACGCTTCCCCAGATAGCCGAGGCGGCGAAGAAGGCGAAGATCCACGAGTTCATCGAGGAGCTGCCCCAAGGATACGACACAAAGGTGGGTGAACGCGGCGTGACGCTCTCAGGCGGCCAGAAGCAGCGCGTCGCCATCGCCCGGGCGCTGCTGAAGAACCCCAAGATACTGATACTGGACGACAGCACCAGCAGCGTAGACACCCAGACGGAGTACGAGATACAGCAGGCCCTGGACGAGCTTCTGGAGGACAGGACCACGTTCATCATCACCCAGCGGCTGAGCAGCATCAAGAAGGCGAGCTACATAATCGTGCTCGAGGACGGCAGGATAGTGGAGGAGGGCGACCACGAGAGGCTGATGGGGCTGCGGGGCAGCTACTACAAGCTCTACCAGACCCAGGTGTCCGCGGCCCGAGGAGGTATGTCCTAATGGGCTACCATATGAGGCGGCTCGCCGAGGCGGATGACGACTACCAGCGCACCATCCCCGACTGGGTGCTGTTTAAGCGGATGATGAGCTACATATTGGCTCATAGGAGGGAGAGCACGCTGCTGCTCCTTGCCATCATCGGGTCCACGATCATCAACCTGCTCCCTCCTTACATGTACAGCGTCGCGATAGACACCTATATCATCGGTCTGGACACCCGGGGGCTGCTGCTGATAAGCGTGGGCTTCGTCGCCGTGTACGCCGTCGTCTTCGTGACCCAGTTCGGGCAACGGTACCTCGTGGACTGGCTGGGCAGCAACCTGGAGTACGGGGTCCGCATGGACATCTTCAGGCATCTGCAGGCGCTGGGCCTAGACTTCTACGCCAAGCGGGAGGTGGGCAGCGTGGTGAGCCGGGCCACCAACGACGTGGAGAAGATCACCGAGCTCATCTCCTCGGGGGTCGCCAACGTGGTGGCGGACATGCTGACCCTGACAGGCATCGTCGCCATAATGCTCTACATGAACTGGCGGCTGAGCCTCATCACCTTCAGCGTAATACCCGTGATGGTCGTCTTCCTCTACTTCTGGAGCAGGCGAGTCCGCACCGTCTACAGGGAGACACGCAAGACCATCGCCAGCGTCTCCGCCAAGATGGAGGAGAGCGTAAGCGGCATGAAGGAGATCCAGAGCTACAACAGGGAGGGCCAGACGCGTGAAGAATTTCAGCAGATAAACAGGAGCAACATGGAGGCCAACGTCCAGGCAGGCCAGATCATGTCGGCGTTCTGGCCCGCAGTGCAGGTGTTCACGGCAGTCGGCAACTTCCTGGTGCTCTGGTTCGGCGGCGCCGCAGTCATGATGGGCGAGCTCAGCGTCGGAGTCCTCTTCGGGTTCATGAGCTACATGAGCCGGTTCTTCATGCCCATACAGGACCTGAGCGCCTTCTGGAACGAGACTCAGTCGGCGTTGGCGGCGGCTGAACGTGTCTTCGGGATCATGGACACGCCCATAACAGTCACCGACTCACCCGACGCGGTGAAGCTGCCACGGATCGAAGGCCGGATAGCCTACGAGGACCTGACCTTCGGCTACGAGCCTGGGCAGACCGTGTTGAATAAGATAAACCTGGTGATAGAGCCCAACTCGACGGTGGCCCTCGTGGGGCCGACGGGTGTCGGTAAAACCACCATGATAAACCTGCTCTACAGGTTCTACGATCCTGATGAAGGCAGGATAACCGTGGACGGATACGACCTCCAGAGAGTCAAACTGGCGTCGCTGCGCCGGCAGATGGCTGTGGTGCTCCAGGACAACTTCCTCTTCTCGGCGAGCATCATGGAGAACATCCGCTACGGGAGGCTCGACGCGTCGGACGAAGAGATAATCGAGGTCTCCAAGGCTGTGGGGGCCCACGAGTTCATA
>DATKWN010000095.1:0-10355 GCA_035529515.1 Candidatus Krumholzibacteriaceae bacterium
GAGCAGAGGCTCAAGCTCGTCGGCGAAGACGGTCTTCCCGGCGGCGTCGACGCCGTCTACCGCGACCCTGGTGGGGTGGCGTCGCTGGATGCTGTTGATCATCTCGGCGATCCCCTTGAGGAGGGTCTTTCGGTCCACCATCGCTGCTCCTCTACCAAATATTCAACGGTCTATGTAAAATCATTGTAGTCAGGGGCTTTATATCTTCAATCGTTGTCCGGGTTTAGGGTTGGTACCGCACTCGGTTATTCATCACTTTTATCCGGCTGTAGGCTACTATGGTTCGATCACCCTTGGAGAAGTACTACGAGACTAACAGGAGGCGCTGGGACGAGCTGGTGGACATACACGCCAAGTCAGACGAATACGACCTTGATGGCTTCCTCGCCGGGAGAAACAGCCTCCACGGCGTCGAGCTGGAGGCGCTGGGGGACGTCGAGGGGAAGAGCCTCCTTCACCTCCAGTGCCACTTCGGGCTGGACACCCTGAGCTGGGCGAGGCTCGGCGCCAAGGTGACGGGCGTGGACTTCAGCGAGTCCGCCATCGAGCTAGCCAGGCAGATAGCCGCGAGGATAGGCGTCGAAGCCGAGTTCATCTGCAGCAACGTCTACGATCTCCCAGAGGTTCACGAGGGGGAGTACGACATCGTGTTCACCAGCGTCGGGGTCCTGTGCTGGCTTCAGGACATCCGGGGGTGGGGCAGGATCGTATCCCGCTTCCTGAAGCCGGGGGGCGTTTTTCTGCTGGTAGAGTCCCATCCGTTGATGTGGGTCCTCGACGACGAATTTGAGGGCCTCAGGATCAAATACAGTTACTGGCACAGCGACGAGCCTCTGAGCTGGGAGCAGGATGGTACCTATGCTGACGAGGACGCCAAGGTGACAAACAAGAAGAGCTACGAGTGGCAGCACACCGTCGGTGACGTGCTGAACAGCCTGATCGAGGCGGGGCTGCGGATCAAGGAGGTCAAGGAGTACCCGCACCTCCCGTGGAAGTACCTGGAATGCGCCGAGAGGGGGCTGGACGGCTACTGGAGGATAAAGGGGGACAGGCTGCCCCAGATGTGGAGCGTGGAAGCTGTCAAGATCTGACGCATCACGTTGAAGGGTGAGCTACTCCACGAATTTAAAGCCCGTTTCAGGCGGCTCCCACGTTATTCCCCTTCTCATCTGGATGGATCTCATGACGTTCGCCAGGTGTTCCCAGTGCTCCAGGTAGTTGGGGCCCATGTAGCGGACTCTCTGCTCCATGATGATGGGCCTCCATTTCTCCCAGTACATGATGAGGATAGCACCTGTAGCATCATAGACCATATCAGGATCGATCAGCCCCTTCTTCAGTAGTACTCCATAGTTGTTGAACGCGAGCCAGATCGAATTCCTCTGGGCGTTCGCCTTCGGGTTGTTGTCGGAGCCGTACTTCATCTCGAAGTCGGTCAAACTGGAATCCTATTTTCAATTTAAAGTTTTATTTAAATTATAAATAATACAGTTGATTATAATTGAATGGTGTCTTCAAGCTGCCAATATTACCACTGACATTTAGGAAACAGCCTGAAAGTGCATACTGTTATCCTGCATGTCTGAAAATGGTAATAGATTATGCAATTGATGAACTTGGAATAAAACAAAGAAGACTGCAATTATCCACTATAGCAAAAGTTGTAAGAGCTCATCGAGATGCGGGGACTGCTCCTGGTGACATTGAACTAATTAACAATGCACTTCTAGACTCTTTTCCAGAAATCCAAATGGTTGATAGGAAGGGGGGTACCTTTCAAATAATTCGTCACGAGATAGATGAAGGAAGACCAGTTATTGCATGGATTGTTATGGCTGAGGATGAAGGGGATATCCTCTATCACTCAGTGGTCGTTAATGGTTACGATGATGATCTCACTACTTTGTATTATGTTGACCCTGAGCTGGAGGAAGATAATTATCAGCTTCAAGTGAGAGTGGGTACCTTCGTTGATGATATGCTTACTGTAGAAGGTCATTTGATTCGAATGCAAATGACTATTAAGGGTCAGCAAGATTTATTCCAAAGATTACATCCAATCGGTAAAACACGCAGCAGGAGGGGTAATAAGAATGAATGAGGCTAAAACCGTAATTGATAGATTCGCTGAGAAGGAGTTTGGACAGTTTATCTTCGTAGATGCTCCTGTTTATGATTCCGAGAATAAAATGCATTCAGCCAATATTAAATCTAAGATACCTGTTTTTATACATGATGACAGAATTCCTGGTTATCAAGTACGTGTTTTAAAAATTGATAGCCTTGGGAAACTGTATTTAAATTCGAATCTTCAGTTAATGACCGAAATTTCAACCCTACGCGATAAATGTTATAGTAATTTGGAAGAAATGCTGGATCTATGGAGAAGACGCACAGAGAACATCATTGTTTCAACTACCGCTTCTAATCTTGTGGCTATTAACGAATTTAAATTTGCATTCAGCAAGTTTGAACTCGTGCTGGATCACCTTGAAATCTTTGGTGAAGTGACCAATGTTGAGTTACGTAGACGCATGCCTACGGAGGATAAGCGCAAACTTCCGCGATATCTTTCACTTCTAGAGGACCTTGATCTTGTTAGAAAAGTAGACACAGGATATATTCCTGGAAATTTACTGGTTTCAATTGAAAAACGTGTTCCCACCGATGAAAAAAGGCACTATATATTAGCGCATATTTTGAGGACCCGATATCTCACTTTAAGAGATGTATTTAGACTCAGTTTGCTAGAATTGGCTATAAAAATTGAGAATATGATATATCTTCCTGAACTTGAGACCGGGGAATCGATCTATCAGAAACATGGTTCCATTGGGCGCGCATTTAAAAAACATTACAAAGAACACATAAATTCGCTCCACTTGACTCGGAATCTATCCAGATTAGAACGATGTGGAGCAATTCTAAGGGACGGAATTAGGTATCATGGAGTCGATGAATACCGAGATGAAATGATGGCTCTGAAAAAGAAACTCAAGCCCTTGTCTATCTATCCTCAATAATCACTTGATGCTCCACGTGGAGCATTGATGAAAAAAGTATTGAAACCTTTAAACCTTTCAGGAGCCAGTGCCTGTACTTCTTCACGTAAGGCCCCGGCCTCAATATGTTATCAATACCCGGAATTTCACAAGATTTCTTTGTGATTAAAACATTGACCGGACTGTAAAGTTAGTATTCGCTCTCAAAGAAAAGAGCTAATCACTGATTTTATTGATTAAAGTTTTAAATCATTTTTAGACACCTTCAATGTGATTTCATTGTTTAAGAGAGAGACAATCTACTACGAGGATGGAGGTGTAGAACACACAGAAGCCACTCTGAAAGCCGCCCTCGACACAGCTAAGGAGTTAGATATCAAGACCGTGCTTGTAGCAAGCACCAGCGGGGACACCGGAGTAAAGGCAGCAGAGATTTTCAAAGGCAGCGGGGTCCAGCTCATCGTCGTAGGCCACCAGACGGGATTCCCAGCCGCAGGCGTACAGCAGTTCAAAACCGAGAACCGGGATCGCATAGAAGCCCTCGGCGGCGCCGTGAACCTCGGCACCGACGTACTCACCAACAGCATCAGACAGCGACAGCGCATGGGCCACAGCCCCATGAGTATCATAACCCAGAGCCTCATAGCGATGAAGGTCAAGGTGAACGCCGAGATAGTCGCCAAGGCCTGCGACGCAGGCCTGGTGCACCCCGGCGAGCACGTCGTCAGCGTCGCGGGCAGCCACCGGGGAGCCGACACGGCCGTCTCTTTCCTGGCCGCGGACAGCCCCAACATCCTGGACCTGAAGCCCCAGTACATCATCACCATTCCGCTGAGCCGCGAGAAAGCCGACGCCGAGTACATGGCGAGGCGCCAAGCATCGCAGAAGGACGGGTAACCCCTAAAAACAGGGGCAGCCCATCATTCCCCATGAAGCCTTTCCCGGTTCTACTCACCTTCGACCTCGACGGCGAGACCGCGTTCGAGGAGACGCACCCCGGAATCCCCTACTGGGTGACCCAGGGAGGGTACGGGCCCAGGAAGGGGGTCTACAGGATCATGGACCTCCTCGACGAGTACGAGATCAAAGGCACCTTCTGCGTCCCCGGCCTCACGGCGGAGCGGTACCCCGAGGCCGTCGAGACGATAGTGTCCAGAGGCCACGAACTCGCCTGCCACGGCTACACCCACAGGGGCTACAACGCCCTGGAGCCGGAGCAGGAACGGATGTGGATAGTGAAGAGCAGGGAAATCCTCAGCGGGTTCACGGACCAGCCCCTACTAGGACACAGGACGCCCCGGTGGAGGCCCAGCATGCACACCCACGGGTTCCTCAGCGAGATGGGGTTCAGGTGGAACAGCGACTACATGGGTGCCGAGGAGTGCTTCTGGAACATGGTCGACGGCGAGGAGTCCAGGCTCTTGGAGATACCCGTCGCCTACAACCTGGACGACTGGACGTTCTACTACGACTGGGGGATGACCGTCGAGGAGACGGTGGACGTGTGGCGCATAGAGTTCGACGCCCGCTACACGGACAGGAGCCTCTTCTGCCTCACCAACCACCCCCAGGTGACTGGGAGGCCGTCGCGGCTCCTCTGCCTCAAAGGCATCATAGAGCACGCGTTGAGCTACCCCGACGTCGAGTTCATGCGGGCCACAGACTACGTTGACCGGTACTGGGCAGCGTCAGGCTAGGTACACCTCGGCCTGCTTATCCGTGGCCCGACGGTACCTCTCCTTTATCTTCTCGGTGAACTCGCCGACGTAGCCAGTCTCGACGAGGTTGACGGTGCAGCCGCCGAAGCCGGCTCCAGTCATCCTGGCGCCCACCACCTCGTCCATGTCCATGGTGGCGTCGACGAGGGCGTCCAGCTCCTCGCAGCTCACCTCGTAGTCGTGGCGGAGGCTGTCGTGGCTGTCGTACATGAGGTCCCCGAAGCCCTCGGCGTCTCCCGCCTCAAGGAACTCCACGGCGTCGAGGACCCGCTTGTTCTCTGTGACGACGTGCCTGGCCCTCCGCTGGATGACGTCGGGGAGCGTGTCCCAGTGTTCCACGAGCGTCTCGGGGGTCACGTCCCTGAGGGCCTTCACCTCGGGGTCATGCTTCGAGATGATGCTGACGGCCTCCATGCACTCTGCCCGCCGCTCGTTGTACGCCGAGTCCGCGAGCCCTCTCTGAACCATGGTGTTCACGATGACGAAGCGGTGCGTGGGCTGCATGTCGATGAGCCTATGCTCGTTGGTCCTGCAGTCGATGAAGAGCACCCGCCCATGCTCCCCCAGGCAGGCGACGAAGTGGTCCATGATGCCGCACTGGACGCCGACGAACTCGTTCTCGGCGAGTCTACCGAGGATCGCCGCCTCCACAGGGTCCAATTCCAGCCCGTTCATGCCCTGGAGGGCGCGCAGGGTGGCTATGAGCAGCGCGGCGGAGCTGCTGAGCCCCGCCCCCAGGGGCACGTCCCCCGTGACGACCATGTCCGCCCCCTTCAGGCTGTGGCCTTCCTCGCGCAGCGTCTCCACCACGCCCTGCACGTAGTTGCTCCAGGGGCGATCCGGGTCGGGCCTCGTGCCTCCGACGGTGAACTCCTTGCGTTGACGGAAATCGGCGGCGTACACACGGAACCGGTCGTCCGTCCTCGGCTGGGCAGCCACGTAGACGTGTCTGTCGATGGGGGTGGGCAACACGTAGCCGTCGTTGTAGTCCGTGTGCTCGCCGATGAGATTGACTCGACCCGGCGCCCTGTAGACCACTGGCTCCCCTCCGTAGACCTCGGTGAAAAGCTGTCTGGCCTTAGACTCCATTTTCACATCTTCTCAACGGCCGGATGAGTATTTAACACCAGACTGCCTTGTACGAAGCTGTTGAGGCTCAGCCGCCGGCCCTGAGTGGGGCCAGGAACCTATCCACGGCGTTCAATGCTTCTTCCTCCTCCGTGAAAACAAAAAGCTCCAGGTTTTTGTTGCCGTTGAGCATCGCGGAGGGTTTGCGGCTTGGTTCTTCCCGGTATAGCAACAGTATAGGCTTGCCCCACTCCTCGGCCTTGGCGATCTCGTACCCGACGCCTAGGCTCGGCGCCGAGACCTCGGCCACGAGTGCGTCCGCCTCCCTGAGCCAATCCATGTCCCTCTCGTATATCCACGTGTCGTCGAAACTGATCTCCTCGTCGATGGAGTAGCCGAAGCTGTGCTCGGTGAGAACCTTCCCGTGTCCGGAGACGTGCCGTATGAGTCTCTGGAACCAGTCCCTTTCGGGCTCGCCGCCCCGTATGCTGCCGGCGAAGTAGACCTTCATGCGTACTCGGGGGACGTGAAGACAGATAAAGTGAGTGAAAGAGGGGGGCTACCACTTCTCCCTGTGAACCTTGGACTCGTCGTACCTGTTGCCCGGGGGCTTCTCCTCGGCGGGGTAGCCGACGGAGACGATGCACAGGGGCGTCACGTGGCCCGGTATCCCGAGGAGCTCCCTGGTCTTGCTCACTGGCTCCTCGCCGGGGTGGACGCCGAGCCAGACGGCGCCGAGGCCGAGGGCGTTCGCGGCGACGAGCATGTTCTCGGTGGCGGCGCTGCAGTCCTGGGCCCAGAACTCTGTTGTCTGGACATCGTTGTCGCCGCAGACCACTACTGCGAGGCTCGCC
The DNA here is from genome assembly GCA_035529515.1 of Candidatus Krumholzibacteriaceae bacterium. Taxonomy (GTDB): domain Archaea; phylum Thermoproteota; class Bathyarchaeia; order TCS64; family TCS64; genus RBG-16-57-9. The sequence continues at coordinate 6,643 of DATKWN010000095.1, forward strand.
TCCCTGAGCATCTTGCTGTATCGGTGGAACTCGGGTATCCTGTCGAGGGTCTCGCGGCTCCTGACGACTATGAAGTGCCAGGGCTGGCGGTTGTGGGCGCTGGGGGCTGCCATGCCGGCCTCCAGCAGCCTCCTCTCGAGCTCGGGGCTCACCTGCTTACCGGTGTACCGCCTTATGCTCCTCCTAGTCATGATGGCTTCCATCGCTTCCATGGTTGCATCGAGATCAAGAGGTGGTTCATGTAACCTAAGCTTTACGTCTCAACCTCGGGCGCTGGGTTCAAGTTTTTCTCCAGCGGCCTTAGCTCGAATGTCAGCGTCTCCAGTACACCTGAGAAGTAGATTAGCCCGGCCAGCGCCGCTAGTAAGACAACCCTTGTGACTGCCATGCGCACACGGTTACCGTTCACCGATCAAAGCGTGCGTAGGACGATTATGGTGTTGGTCTTCTCTACGCCCTCGATCTTGCGGATGTCCTCTATGACCTTGTTGATGCCCTCGATGCTGCTGCCGCTGCTCACCATGATTATGTCGTACTCGCCGGTGACCTCGTATATCTTCTCGACGCCCGCCAGCTGGTTCACCATCTTGGACACCTCGTAGGTGGGCGTACCCGGGTTGACTGCGATCATGGTGAGAGCCCGTACGCCGTGAGTCGACGACTTCTCGATGGTGAAGCGTTTGATGACGCCCCCGGACACCAGAGCCTGGACGCGGTTCCTGACGGCGCCCTCGCTCAGACCCACGGACCTCCCGATCTCGACGTAGGTCATGCGGCTGTTCTCCTCGAGGAGCCTCATTATGCGTTCATCGATCTCGTCGACCATATATCAAAAAGAACGGGATGCGTTTATAGGGGCTGCGATGGGGCCCTACCCCTCGAAGCCGCAGATGTCCAGCATCATGAGCGCGTATATCTTGGCGAAGCTGGCGAGGGTCTCAACGTCGGCCCACTCGTCCGGGGCGTGGGCGTTGCCGCCGCCTGGGCCGAAGGCCATGGCTGGCACGCCCGCCAGGTTGGTGAGGTAGCTGGTGTCGTTGCTCCCGCTGGCCCCCAGGAGCCCCAGCTTGTAGCCAAAGACCTGTTCTGTGGCCTTGGCTGCCGACGTGTACAGCGGGTGGTCTAGGGGTATCTCGCTGGGCGGCTTGTTCAGAGGCGACGTCACGGTTACGTCGAGCTCCGGGTCGGTGGCCTTGAGCCCCTCGACCACCGCCCTAATATCCCGTAATACCTGCTCAGGGTCCATCCCGGGGACGGTGCGTACATCGCACACGGCCTCACAGTCCTCGGGGATTATGTTGTCCTTGGCGCCGCCGCGGATGGTGGTGCCCGGGGCTATGGTGGGGTCCGGGAGGAGGCCGTGCTTAGGGAAGCTGAACTCGGTTTCGTCGATGGCGAGAAGCACCTTGCTCATCTTGAGCACGGCGTTGACGCCCATCTCCGGCCTGCTGCTGTGGGCTGACCTGCCCTTGACGTGTATGTTGACGAGGGTTCTGCCCCTGACGGCTGGTCTTGCCATGACGACGGCGCCCCGGGTTGATGCCTCCCCGACGACGGCCGCGTCCACGTCCTCGACGTACCCGTTCTCGCAGAGGTACTTGGTGCCGTAGCGGCCGAAGAACTCCTCGTCTGCCACGGCGTGGAGGCGAAGGTCTCCCCTAAGCCGTAGGCCGAGGCTGTTCAGGGCCTTCGCGGCTACCATGGCTGACGCTATGGCGCCTTTCATGTCGCCGCTGCCCCTGCCATAGATCCTGCCGTCCTTGACCTCGCCGCCGAGGGGGTCCACGGTCCAGTAGTCTAGGTTGCCCACGGGGACTGTGTCGTAGTGGCCGTTCCAGAGCAAGGTCTTCCCGCCTCCTGCGCCCTCCAAGACGCCGAGAGTGTTCACCCGGTCCGGCCTAGACTCCACCTGCTCCACGTCGAACCCGAGAGACGCGAGCAGCTCCGAGACGTATTCAGAGATGTCTGTCTCGTCTCCCGGTGGGTTCTCGCTGGGTATGCGGACCATGTCCCGCGTAAATTCGACGATGTCGCCGCGTAGCCGATCAACCTCATCCATGAGGCTCCTCTCGACGGTCATGTCTCCGCCTCCATGCCGAGGGCCCCGACTATGAACGCCAGCTCGTCTGTGTACTCCTCGATGACCTTGGCGGTGGGCTTACCGGCGCCGTGGCCAGCCTTGCTCTCGACCCTAATTAAGGTCGGGGCGTCGCCCCTCTGGGCGTGCTGGAGGGCGGCGGCGAACTTGAAGCTGTGGGCCGGGTAGACCCTGTCGTCGTGGTCGGCGGTGGTGACCATGGTGGGCGGGTACCTGTTGGGCTTGAGGTTGTGGTAGGGGCTGTACGTCAGGAGGGCCCTGAACTCGTCAGGGTTCTCGACGGAGCCGTAGTCGCTTGTCCAGCCCCATCCCACGGTGAACTTCTCGAACCTGAGCATGTCCATGACGCCGACGGCGGGGACCGTGGCGCCGTACAGCTCGGGGCGCTGGGTGAGGCAGGCGCCTGTGAGGAGCCCGCCGTTGCTCCTGCCGCTTATGGCGAGCCTCGGCGTGCTCGTGTAGCCCTCGGCTATCAGGTGCTCGGCTGCGGCGATGAAGTCGTCGAAGACGTTCTGCTTAGCCAGCTTGATGCCCTGGTCGTGCCACGTCTTCCCGTACTCGGCTCCGCCGCGGAGGTTGGCGACGCAGAGTAGGCCGCCCATCTCCATCCAGACAAGGTTGCGGACGTTGAAGAACGGGGTGAGGCTTATGTTGAAGCCTCCGTAGCCGTAGAGGTAACAGTAGTTGTCGGCTTTAGGCTCCAACCCCTTCTTATGGGTGACGTACATGGGCACCTTGGTGCCGTCTCTGCTCGTGTAGAAGATCTGCTCGGTTACATAGTCGCCTGTGTCGAAGCCTAGCTTGGGCTCCCTGTAGACGGTGTTCGCCCTCTTCTCCAGGTCCACGCGGTATATGGAGCCCGGGTGGGTGAAGCCGGCGTAGTGGTAGAACGCCACAGTGTCGGTTTTCCTGCCGGTGAAGCCGGTGACTGTGCCCATCCCCGGCTGCTCCACCTCCCAGAGGGGCTCCCCCGTCTCTGAGTAGACCGTCACCACGCTGTGGGCGTCGTGGAGGTGGACCGTGAGGAACTGGTCGTTCACCATGCTCACGGATTCGAGGGCGTCCTCCTTCTCAGGCATTACTTCCTTCACCTCGCCGGGGTTCCGTGTGTCCATGGCTACGACCCTGCCCATGGGGGCGTCCAGGTCCGTGAGGAAGTAGAAGACGCCGCCGTCGTTGGCGACGAACCTGCACTTGTACTCGAAGCCCTTCACCAGCTCCACCACGCCGCAGTCCCCCGTCAGCTTCCTGTAGAAGACCTGGTTCTCTGGGTAGGTGCCCCGGGTCACGGTTATTACTAGGTAACCGCCGTCCTCCGTGACCTGTCCGTGGAACCTCCACTCCTTCTCGTCGTCCCGCTTGTAGACGAGCTCGTCCACGCTCTGGGGGTCGCCGACCCTGTGATGGTAGAGCTTCTGGTAGTAGTTGGCCTCCTTGAGGGCCTCACCCTTGGGCTCATCGAACCTGCTGTAGAAGAAGCCCCGGTTGTCGTGGGTCCAGGCCGCGGCCGTGAACTTGGTCCACATGAGGTGGTCACCCAGGTCCTCGCCTGTCTCGACCATCCTGATCCTCCACTCCTGCCAGTCAGAGCCCGCAGTGCTGACGCCGTAAGCCA
>DATKWN010000096.1:0-3304 GCA_035529515.1 Candidatus Krumholzibacteriaceae bacterium
CTCGATGACCCCCGCCCGTCCCGAGCCCAGCGCCTTGGCTATGGCCAGCGCCTTCTCCAGCGCCTTCCCCGAGGCGTCCTGGTGTACCGCCACGAGGGACGGCACTCCGAAGCCCGCCTCGTACTGGCGCCTCATCTCGGGGCCGGGGCTCTTGGGCGCCACCATGATGACGTCCACGTCCTTCGGCGGCTTGATCTCGCCGAAGTGGATGTTGAAGCCGTGGGCGAACTGCAACGCCTTCCCCTTCTTCATGGCAAGCCCCACCTCCTCCCTGTAGACCATGGGCTGAGCCATGTCCGGGATGAGCATGAGGACGATGTCGCCCTTCTCGGCGGCCTCCAGGACCGTCATGGGCTTGAACCCGTCCTCCTCTGCCTTCCTCCAGCTCTTTCCGCTTGGGCGGAGCCCGACTACTACGTTGACTCCGCTGTCTCTCATGTTGAGGGCCTGTGCTCGGCCCTGGCTGCCGTAGCCTATGACGGCCACGGTTTTCCCTTCGAGGATCGACTCGTCTATGTCCTCGTCGTGGTATACCTTCACCAAATTCATTCACCTAGCATTAGCCGCCCCTTCTCTATGGCGGTCACTCCTGTCCTCGACATCTCGACGATGCCTATTCCCCTTACGTAACCTAGGAACTGGTCCAGCTCCTCAGGTTCACCCGTGATCTCGGCGATGATGTTCTCGTCGTCGATGTCCAGTATGAGCCCGTGCTGGTTGTTGATGTAGCGTAGCGCGTCTTCCCGGGCCATGGGGTCGATGGTCTCCAGCTTCACCAGCAGCATCTCGCGGCGCACGGTGCGCAGCGGGTCCAGGCGCTTCACCTTGATTACCTCCAGCATCTTGTCCAGCTGCTCTATGAGGTTGTGCAGCGTCTTGGCGTCTGCGTCCACGGTGATGGTCATCCTGCTGTAGCCGCTGTTCTCCAGGGCGCCGACGGTGATGCTGTCGATGTTGAAGCCCCTGCGCCTGAAAAGGTTGCTCACCTTGAATAGGACGCCCGGCTGGTTCTCCACCAGGAAGCTCACCGTGTTCGGGGGCACCTAGTCCGCCTCCATCACCGTGTCCTTCAGCCCCATCCCCGGCGGCACCATTGGCATCACGTTCTCCTCGGGGTCGATGGGCACATCGATGACCGTGGGCACGTCCGCCTTGATGCCCCTCCGGACGGCTGCCCTGAAGTCCTTCATGGTCTCCACCCTGACGCCCTCGGCGCCGTAGGCGTCGGCCAGCTTGACGAAGTCGGGGTTTCCCTTCAGCTTCACCGCCGAGTACCGTCTATCGTAGAAGAGCCTCTGCCACTGGGCCACCATGCCCAGCACGTTGTTGTTCAGCACCACCACGATCACGGGGAGCTCCTCCTCGACCGCCGTGGCCAGGTTGTTCTCCGTCATACCGAAGCTGCCGTCGCCGGCGATGTCGACGACGGGGACTTCGGGCTTCGCAGCCTTGGCGCCTATCGACGCCGGGAACCCCCAGCCCATGGTGCCCAGGCCGCCGCTGGTGTGGAACGTCCTCGGCGCGTAGACGTCGAAGTGGAGGGCAGCCCACATCTGGTTTTGGCCAACCTCCGTGGTTGCTATCGCGTCCCTCGGGAGCTCCTCCCTTAGGGCCTTGATGACCGCCGGGGCCCGCAGATAGGGGCCGTTCTTCTCGTTCTCGGCGTCGTAGACGCATTTGAACTCCGTGATCCTGTCTCTCCACTCGGTGGTCGACTCCCACGTCCTAAGCCTCTTGACGCGTTCCGTGAGCCCCTGTAGGGCGAGCTTGGCGTCGCCGACTACCCTCGTCATGGCCTCCACGTTCTTGTCTATCTCGCTGCGGTCGATGTCGACGTGGATTATCTTGGTGTTGGGCGCGAAGTCGGCTATCTTGCCCGTGGTCCTGTCGCTGAACCTTGACCCCACCACCAGCAGCACATCCGACTCGGGGACCATCATGTTGGCCTCCATGGTGCCGTGCATGCCGCAGAGCCCCAGGCTCAGCGGGTGGTCGTTGGGGATGGCTCCCTTGCCCATGAGGCTGGTGGCCGTGGGTGCCAAGAGGAACTCTGCCAGCTCGACGAGTTCGGGGCTTGCCCCGGAGGCTATGACTCCGCCGCCCGCCATGATGAGCGGCCGCTGGGCCTCAGCCAGTATCTTGGCAGCCCAGTCGAGCTCGTGGGGGTCTGGCTCAGGGTTCAGTCGGTAGCCTCTGAACTCTACCTTGTCAGGGAACTCTATGTCCCCGCTGAGGGTGGTGCAGTCCTTGGGTATGTCTACGAGGACGGCTCCCTTCCGCCCGGTGTTCGCTATGTGGAACGCCGTCTTGACGGCGTGCGGGATCTCCTCGGGCGCCCTGACCTGCACGTTGTACTTGGTCACGCTGGCGCTGACTCCTATGATGTCGCACTCCTGGAAGCCGTCGCTGCCGATGACGGCCCTGTTCACCTGCCCGGTGAACGCCGCGACTGGGCTTGAGTCGATCTGGGCCGTGGCGAGGCCGGTAACAATGTTGGTGGCGCCTGGGCCGCTGGTGGCCAAGCATACGCCCACCTTGTTGAGGACCCGGGCGTAGCCGTCGGCCATGTGGGCCGCCCCCTGCTCGTGGCGTGCCAGTATGAACCGCATGTCGCTGTCCAGCAGCTCGTCGCATATCGGGATGACGGCGCCGCCGCTGATGCCGAAGATGTGTTCGACGCCCTCCCTCTCGAGGCTGCGTACGAACGCCCTGGCGCCGATCATCTCAGTCATGTTTAGCCATCTCCCATAGGCGGCTCACGCGGTACCCTGTCAAGGCGCCGCTGTGTCTTGGTTCGTTGACGCTAGAAACTCGTTTCTTTGCGTGGCTCATTCGTCGGGGCTTACGATAGAATAAAACGATACCCCATTTACTCCCCCTCCGGCGGGGGGCTGACAAAGCGATACCCCATGTTTATTGTCTCCAGTAGATAGGTACCATGAAGGGCTTGGGGATGGAATAAAAAGCTTACTACTCCCGTACCCTCTACAGACACGATGAAATAATTATACGAATACGGCTGTCTGTATCTCGGCTGTGTTCATCAGAGTCTCGTGCTGCGTCCATTCACTAAACGGCTTCACCCTCTCCCCCTTGACGAGCCTCTTAATCAAGGCGAAGGCGAACGAAGGTGTTGACTGCGTCATCCTGGCAAGTATGGTCACATCCCTATCCACTAGTGTTATCTTCATTTGAGTAAATCATACACCCGTGATGCCATGACCGATTACAACGAGTATGGCAGACGTTTAGAGAACCTTATCAGACCCAACAGCCACCCCCTGGCCGTGAGGATGCTGAGAAG
>DATKWN010000097.1:0-7471 GCA_035529515.1 Candidatus Krumholzibacteriaceae bacterium
CCACGTAGAGCGGTCTGCCTATGTACACCATGAGATACGAGTCCGAATCATGGCCCGTGCCGGTGTCCTGGGTGACGCTGCCTCCCTCTACGAGGCCCCTGAGCCAGCCTCCCTGCCCCATGGCCCACATGGTGGCCGTCTTCTTGGGCTCAGGGTCACCCAAGTCCGTCATATAGAGGACGTTACCCTCCTCGTCCTTGACCACGTACCGTCTCGGAGGGTCACTGGTTCCGTCCGGGGTGATGAAGAGGGGCTTACTCATCCCTCGTAACTTCAGCCCCTGGGATATGATTCTATTGATGACGCACACGCGTCTCTCAGGAACTAGCCCAGCTGGAGGGCTGAAAGTCGGTCTCACGTAGAGAAGGATATGGGAAATAAAGGGAAATGGTGGGTGTTACTTCTTCCACTGGTTCAGCGGCGGGTCAAGGTCCGCCGGTATCGGCGACTTGTACTCTCTCCCCGCCTTCCTGCGCTCCAGCTCCTCCCACGCCGCTTTACGCAGCTCTGGCTTCGTCAGCAGGTCTATGCCTGTGGCTGCTATCACCTTGGAGGCGTAGAAGAGGCTCTTGTGGCCTATGCTCATGCCGCTCATGGCGACGTTCTGCCAGCTGTGCCCCGGCGTCCCCAGCATGTATGTGCTGGTGCCGAACTCCATGGTGGGGGTCTGCCAGCTCACGTCGCTGACGTCAGTGGAACCGTGGCTCACCTCCCCGTCGTTCCACGCGTCGGGCACCGATCTGTCGATGAGTACGTCCATGAGCTCCTCCCAGCCCGGCCTCTTGGTCTTCCAAAGGCTGGTCCTCTTGTCGTCTTCCGAGATGGATTTGGCGATCTCCTCGGCGAAGGCCATCTCCTCGTCGGTGTACTCCGGGGGCCCGATGGCTCTCATGTTCTCGGCGACGGCGTCGCTGAGGGTCTTGCTGGGCACCTTGTTGTATATGCCCTTGATGAACTGCACCTCGAGCTCCGTCTCCGTCATCAACGCGGCGCCTTCGGCTATCTTAATTATCCGCTGGTAGATGGGCTCCAGCTGGTCCCTCATGGGGGCGCGTATCAGGTACCAGCTCCGGGCGTAGTCGGGGACCACGTTGGGCTGTCCGCCTCCCTCCTCGATGACGTAGTGGATCCTGGCGTCCTGTATGACGTGCTCCCTGAGGAAGTTGACACCGACGTTCATGAGCTCCACGGCGTCCAGGGCGCTCCTGCCCTGCTCCGGGCTCGCGGCGGCGTGGGCCGTCTTGCCGCGGAAGTGGAACTTTACTGCGTTGTTGGCGTTGCTGCTGCTTAGGCCTCCATAGTTCATGGAGCCGGGGTGGTGGCTCAGCACGGCGTCGACGCCGTCGAACACCCCCTCACGAACCATCCAGACCTTGCCGCTGAGCATCTCCTCGGCGGGGCACCCGAAGAACTTGACCGTTCCCTCGACGCCCGCCTTCTCCATGGCGTACCTGAGGGCGATGGCTCCGCCGAGGCCCGAAGTGCCGTGGATGTTGTGGCCGCAGCCGTGGCCCGGCTCACCCTCCTTAATCGGCTCCTTATACGGCACCACCTTCTGGCTGAGCCCCGGGAGGGCGTCGTACTCTCCCATGACTCCTATGACGGGTTTGCCTTTACCCCAGGTCCCGACGAAGGCCGTTGGTATCCCGGCGACCCCGCGCTCCACCTTGAAGCCGTGCTTCTCAAGCTCGTCCGCGAGGAGCTTGGCGGACTTGAACTCGACGTAGCCGAGCTCCGCGTAGCCCCAGATCTCGTCGCTGATCTCCACGAGACGCTTCTCGTTGCTGTCTACCCATTCAAACGCTATGCGCTTGGCTTTATCGGACATGACGAATCACAGGTAACACTATGGGAAAAACATATTTAACACAAGCTGGCCCCCATCGGGGACGGAAGGCTCGCTCCCAAAATTGAAATACCCACCCTTGACTGGATTCTTGAGCGGATTTGGAGTATCCATATAGAAGTAAGGTGCTGGACAGGCTCGGCGTCAGGTCGTGGATCAACGCCAGGAACTGGAGCACAGTGATAGGCGGGACCTGGATAGACGACAGGGTCCTGGATGCCATGAACGAGGTCGCGAAGACCTTCGTGGACATGCACGAGCTCTTCGCAAGGGCCGACGCCAGGGTCGCCGAGCTCTGCGGCGTGGAGGACGCCCACATAACCACGGGCACGGGGGCGGCGCTGGAGCTCGCCGTCGCCGGCTGCATGGCGGGTGACGACTACGGGAAGTGGATGAGGCTCCCAGACACCGAGGGCATGAGGAACGAGGTGCTGATGCCCCGGGGCCACGTAATAGCGTACACGCCCCAGTGGACGGCGCCCGGCGCAAGGACCGTGGAGTACGGCCAGGCGGGCCACCTCAGATCCTTCAGGAGGGAGCTGGAGTCCAAGATATCCGAGAGAACCTGCTGCCTGGCCTACACGGTGAGCTACAACACCGTGCCCAGAGGCGTGGTGCCCCTCGAGGAGGTGATCGAGGCGGGAAAGAGACACGACATACCGGTGGTGGTGGACGCGGCGTCCGACTTACCCCCTGTGGCGAACCTCCACAAGTACACCGACATGGGCGCCGACATCGTCTGCTTCAGCGGCGGAAAAGCCATCAAGGCGCCAAACAACACGGGCTTCATGGTCGCCGGCGGGAGGGGCGCCGAGATCATCGGCTGCGTCAGGGACCACACCTTCCCCCACAGCGGCTGGGGCCGGGGCCACAAGATAAGCAAGGAGCAGGTAGTGGGCCTCGTCGTGGCACTTGAGATATTCGTCGAGGAGGGCGACGGCCTCTACGCTGAGCAGTACGCAGCCGCCGAGTACCTCGTCGAGGAGCTCAAAGGCATCCCGGGGCTGGAGGTGGAGATCATCCCCAACGACGAGACCTACCACGAGCACCCTGTGATGCCCCACGTACCCAGGGTGCTGATGCAGTGGGACGCTAAGAAGATGGGCATGACCGCCGAGGAGCTGGACGAGGCAGTGGCACGGGACGACCCGCCCATCTTCCTCAGGAACGTCCACTACTACAACTACTACACAGACAGGGAGTGGAGGCTCATCGACACCTTCTACCTCCGTCCGTCCGAGAAGGTGATAATAGTCGAGAGGATTAGGCGGGCGTTCCTCGGTGCCTCGTAGGGATGGAGAGCACGCTATCTGAGCAGGTGGGGCGCCCTCTCCCTTATCAGGGGCTTCATCTCGGCCGTTGTCTCCTCGGCGGCCATGAGAGCCTTCTTCAGGTCTTCCTTGGTCTGGACCGCCGAGACGTTGGGGTGCCCCAGTATGAAGACGCCGCGGTTCATCATGCCCAGGTGGAAGACGTTGAAGAGTGCCCTGTCGGCCGTCCTCGACGTCTCGTGGTCCATCACCTCCCGGTCCGTCCAGGAGACGGAGAACAGGGAGCCGACGCCGCCCACGTGGGCAGTGACGCCCTCCCCCGCCAAGACATCCCTGAGGCCGTCCCTCATCTCGTCGCCCATCCTGGCCATCCTCTCGTAGACGACCGGCTTCATCTCCTTCATGACAGCGAGGCCGGCCGCCATCGCCAGGGGGTGGGCGTTGAAGGTGCCCGAGAAGCCCAGCATCGGCGAAGCGGTCTCGGGGAGCTCGACGCCGGGGATGCTCAGAGGGCTCATGACCTCCTCAGTGGCGGCGTACGCCCCCACGGGGAAGCCTCCTCCGATGATCTTGCCCATGGTGGTGATGTCCGGGGTCACGCCGTAGAGTGCCTGGGCCCCGCCGTGGCTGAGCCTGAAGGAGATCACCTCGTCGAAGATGAGGAGGACGTCGTTGTCCTCCGTGGCCTCCCTGACGGCCTGCAGGAAGCCGGGCCTGGGGGTCATGTCCCGCATGGTGGGCTCGACTATGACGACGGCCAGCTCGTCCCTGTGCTTCTTGATGGTCTCCTCCGCTGCCTCGGCGTCGTTGTATGGGAAGTACACGGTGCAGTCCTTCACGTTCTGGGGGATGCCCACGGAGTCGGGGGTGAGCGGCACCGCGTCCCAAGAGCCGTGGTACGCGCCGAGGCACTTGGCGAGCAGCGGCTTCCGGCTGTAAGCCCTGGCGACCCTCACCGCCTGCATGTTTGCCTCCGTTCCAGAAGGCGTGAAACGCACCCTGTCGGCTCCTCTGAGCCTACGTGTTAACTCCTCGGCGAGCCTGGGCTCGGTCTCGGTTGGTGCGCCGAGGACGGTGCCCTTCTCCCACTGCGCCTTGGCGGCCTCCACCACCTTGGGGTGGTTGTGGCCCAGGATGAGGGTGGTGTTGTTGAAGTTGAAGTCGATCCGCTCGTTGCCATCCACGTCCCAGTTGCGGCTGCCCTCGCCCCGCCTCAAGCACAGGGGGAAGGGCTGCCAGAAGAGGGCTGAGCGGGTGTTACCCGACGGGAGAAACCGTGAGGCTTCCTCCCACGCCCTAAGGGAGCCCGGGTTCTGGGCGCGGTAAACCTCTAAAATCTTCATGGACGATCAGTTGCCCAATGGGTACATAAGCTTTCGAGGGAGGCACGTCTATTCAATGAGTAGAAAGTAGATGTGTAGGCGCTATATCGCCTGCTTCTCTCTGAGGCGTTCAACCTCCCCGGGGGATAGCCCCGCGACGGCCGTCAGCACCCAGTCCGTGTCCTGCCCCAGCACAGGCGGCGGCGACTGTATGCTGCACTCGCTCTCCGAGAACTTGAGGACGGTGCCTATCTGCTTTATCTTCCCCACCGTGGGGTGCCGCACCTCCTTCAGCATGCCCCTCGCAAGGACCTGGGGGTCGCTGAACACCTCGTCCATGGTGTAGACGGGGCCGCACGGGAACCCTATGCCTCGTAGCTTACCGAGCCACTCGTCCCTGGGCCTCTTCATGAACTCCTCCTCCAGAAACGGGATGAGGGTGTCCATGTTCTCGACCCTCAGGGCGTTAGTGGTGAACCGCGGGTCGTCACCCAGCTTCTTATCGCCCATGGCCTCCAGCATCATCCCCCAGAGCCTGTCGTTTCCACACGCGATGAGGATGTACTTGCCGTCGCCGGCGGGGAACGCCTGGTATGGCGCTATGCTCGGGTGAGCCGTGCCCATCCTGGGCGGGTTGACCCCCGTGGCGAAGTAGTTGCCGGCCGCGTACGTCATCCATGACACAGAGCCGTCGAGCATTGACACGTCTATGTACTGGCCCCTCCCCGTATCCTCCCGGGTCCTCAACGCGGCGAGTATGCCTATGACGGCGTACATACCTGCGCAGATGTCGGTGACCGCCATCCCCACTCGTACCGGTGGCCGCCCAGGCTCCCCCGTGAGCCCCATGAGGCCCCCCATCCCCTGAATGATTAGGTCGTAGCCGGGCCATTGGGCGTAAGGCCCGGTCTGGCCGAAGCTGCTTATGCTGCAATAGATGATGCGCGGGTTGAGCTTGCTCAGAGTCTCGTAGTCCACCCCGAGGCGGGAGGTCACGCCTGGCCGGAAGTTCTCAAGCACGACGTCGCATTTCTCGGCGATCCTATGGAACGCCTTTGTGGCGTCCTCTTCCTTGAGGTTCATGGTGATGCTCTTCTTTCCCCGGTTTAGGGACATGAAGTAGCTGCTCTCGCCGTCGATGTACGGGGGGAACGCCCGCGTGTCGTCGCCCCGCCCCGGTATCTCGACTTTTATGACCTCGGCGCCGAGGTCGCTTAGGGTCATGGAGCAGAAGGGGCCGGCGAGGACGCGGCTCAGGTCCAGAACCCTGATCCCCTTGAGAGGCGGATCGCCTATGTTCGATGTCACGCAAAATGATCAACCGGTTCCGCTTTTAGTGTTTACCATGGAGACTTGGAGAACGCTCACCGGTATTTACCATCCTTAGCCCCGATCCTATGGTTTAAATCAGAGTCGTATTCCTATTGCGGGAAGGCGGAACCCGTGGAACATAGAATACGTGAATACTATTTGATGATCGTCAGCGGCACCGTCACTATGCTCTCCGGGGGCTTCGTAGGGCATATTCGCCCCATTCGTGAGAAACGAGTTCACGGCACCCTTATAGCTGGTGGGGCTGGCCGTCTCCGGCTACTTCTTCCTCAGGATGTTAAGCGAGTTCCCCATCGGCGTCCTCAGCGACCGCATGGGGCCCAAGATGCCGCTGGTTGCGGGCAGGGTCCTCGCCGCGGTGGGCGCGTTCATCTGCTACCAGACTAAGAGCATCTGGCTCCTCATCCTCGCGAGGCTCCTGTGGGGGATGGGGAACGCCAGCTTCTTCTGCATAGGCATGAGCTACGTCTCGAAGCTGTTCACCTCCGAGCGGCGGGGCAGGGCCATGGGGTTCTTCCAGGCGGTCGAGATGGTGGGCAACCTTATAGGCCAGACCCTGGGAGGCATGGTCGCGGCCACCTATGGGCTTAGGATCAACTTCCTGGTGTGCTCGATCCTCGGGGTGGCGGCTCTGCTCATGGTGACGATGATCAAGGGGATGGACGACGAGACTAGCCCCGACAAGCCGGCGCCGAGCCTGATACCTACGAGGCTGGAGATGAAACAGTTGCTCACCATGACCATGATCTCGGCGTGCATCATCAACCTAGGCTGCATGGCCATCAACTCAGGGCTATTAGGCACTATCCTCCCCATATACGCCACGGAGGAGCTGGGCATGCCCCTGAACATCTACGCCCTCCTGATCTCGGGGAGCACCGTGGGCAGCGTCGCGGGCAACCTGCTGGGCGGGTTCTTATCAGATAAGATTGGTCGGAGGAAGATACTGACCGCCGGGATGGTTATTGGGCTGGTCGCGGTGTTCGGGTTCACCGTGTTCACAGGCTTCTACCCGCTGCTTGCTGTCATGTTCATGAAGGGGGTCTTCTGGGGCGTCGTATACGGCGTCATCCCGGCGTTCATAGCGGACGCCGTGCCCGACGTGGTGCGGGGGAAGGCAATAGGCACATTCAGGACTTTCATGGACATGGGCGGCCTAGTCGGCCCCATAGTCATGAGCACCTTCGTTGAGATCGTCGGGGCTCCCCTGGGCTACATGTACAGCTTCTACCTGGGCGTCGGCATAATAGTCGTGTGCCTCGGGATGGTGCTCCGCCTCAGGGAGCCACGCCCAGCCTAGGTTGTCTACTACGTCCCCGAAGGCGAAAAATTCGCAGTCGACCGGGGCAATGGTGAAGTGCATACTCCGTGGGAGACGCTAGAAGGTCTTGACGTAGTTAGAGAAGTTCTCCACCGGCTCCGTTGCGGCCCTCGGCAGCTCCATGTACGCAGCCTTCTTGTTCCCGTAGTTGGGCAGCTTACAGGAGAAGATGGTGTGCACGTCCCCTATGACGCTGTGGCCCTCCTCGCAGCTCTGGTGACTCCTTATGAGGACCTGAACCCCGGCGGCGTCCAGAAACCTCCTGGCCCTGTCCGGCCCGAAGAGATACCCGACGCCTCTCACGCTCCCGGCTATCCCCGGCTCGGGCATGGGGTCGTTCCAAAGTATCTGGCGCAGGGTGTCCGTCTCGGGGTGGGTC
>DATKWN010000098.1:0-6875 GCA_035529515.1 Candidatus Krumholzibacteriaceae bacterium
AAGACGATGAACAGCTTCTACGACCTCATATTCTACGTGTCCAGGTACAAGAAGCCGGGCGACGTCCTCACGCTGACTGTGATACGGGGCAGGGACATCATCGACATCGACCTCACCCTAGGCGTAAGGCCGAGCCCCTAGCCGTCCCTCTCTATGAGCGCCTCTATCTTTTCCTCGCTGTAGCTCAGGAGACGCCCGAAAGCTCTGGCGACGTCGAGCTCCATCTCCTCCGGGTGCCCCTTCGCTGCGCTCTCCCGACTCATCTCCTTGAGCCTCTTGTACTCGTCCAGCACCTCGCTGCTCTGGGCTATCATTATCACGGTCTTATCCTTGGCGATGTCCTCGGGGAACAGCTTCGATACCAGGAGATCGGTCTCCACCTTGAGCTCCACGCCGTAGGTCTCCGCCGCGACACGTGTGGGCTCCATCATCTTCTCAGCCAGCTCCGGGTCGTACGGTGAGCTCAACGCGAGCCGTTTGCAGCCGGCGCCCACCACCTCGGCGAAAGCCATGTTGACCCCGGCGTGGTAGGACACGAGGTCGAAACCCTCGATTATCTCGCTTAGTCTGTGTGACAACGTGATCGTGAGATACCGGGGGTTTTACGCTAATGAACTCTGGGATTGAGCCCGTCTATCTGATGCTTCTGGTTTCTGCGTCCCTTGAACGTCGAGATCGATTTGAAGCCCGCCTGTCTCAGGTTGGCCGCGGCCTCGTCGAGACGGTAGCCGAGCGTCGAAGGCATGTGGGCGTCGCTCCCGACCGTGACAGTCGTCACCCCCGCTTTATACGCGGCCCGTAGGAAGCCCTGCACCGGGTAGAACTCCGTGAGCCCGACTTTGGTCGACGAGGTATTCACCTCCAAGCCCACGCCTTCCTCAGCGAGTATCCGGAGGGCCTGCAGGTAGACTGACCCGTAATCCTCGATGGCGGCTGGCTCGCTCCACGCCGTGTGCAGATACTTTCTCCAATAGTCAGGGTGCGCGAGGACATCGAAAAGCCCGCTCTCCGCAGCCATCTTCCAGACCGTGAAGTACTCGTCCGCAGCCTCACACAGTGGCCTGCCCTCGAAAAAGCTACTCGCATGCATCCGTGACCCTATGTCGACGCCGTTGATGTAGTGGATGCTCCCGAGGGAGAAGTCAAGGGGATGCTCGTCAATGATCTTTTCAAGCCTTTTCTCCTCGCCGGGGAAGTAGTCGACCTCCAAGCCAGACCGTAAAACGACGCTGGTGTCGTCCTGCGCCTTTTCTATGTCCAGGAAGTACTCGGCGAGCTCATCCATCTGAACGCCCAGGTATATGTCTTGGCCGGAGACGATGAGGTGGGTGGTTAAGGCGATCTCCCTGATCCCCCGTTCCTCGGCTTCATGGATGATGGCTGGGAGGGTGGCGCCTGGAGCGTCCCTGCTGTGGCTCTCGTGGACATGGTAGTCGAACGGGAAAGTGTGGTGCATCTCGTCGCCTATGGGTTTTATGCCCAGGCTTAAAGAGGGTTTCACTATAGACTATCGACATTTATCCACTGGCTTATGATGGTTTTATGCAACATATATTGACCACGGGTTCAGGTATAGGGCTCTGTATCTCTGTTACCGAGCCACGGTAACGAGGAGTCCCCTGTTTCACCGGTAAGGTATACGTTTCCTCAATAGTTTTTAAGGGAAACAACGGGGTCTGTGCAGGATCACCATGGAGGCGGTCGCACGCGGAGTGGTCGAGCAGGCCATAGACGACGAGCTCTCGGACAGGAGGCTCGAGCTCAGCCACAACACGTTCAGGCGGTTCGAGGAACTGGGCATAATCGAGTCCGCTGAGAGCGCCATGTTCGGCAAGATATACTCCGAGGCGTTCAGCTACTTCATCAACTACAAGATGCACAGCAGGGAGCCCATAAGCCTCAACGAGATGGAGGAGTTCGAACATGTCATCGACCGCAGGGTCATAGAGATAAAGGGCAGGATTCTACATCTCACCGGAAGATAGCCCCGGGACAATTTGATTAGGGGTGGGGTCTAGAGGGCGACAGGGCAAAGGTGTAAATCCGTACCTCTAAACCACGTTGTACTCGCCTCCCGTTTATGGCAAATAATCGATTCAGTGTAGAACCCGAGGACAGACATCGCATGACCATTAAAACCGTGGGTGGAAAAGGTTAAATGGCTTGCACCGGTTTCCCTAGTCGGCGGGTGAGTGGGGCCTCCTACCCGTTCCGCCATAGAAACCCCGGAGTAAGGAGGTAACGCAACGTGAAGACGAGGGACCTTAGTCTATCAGCGGTCATCGCCGCCCTCTACGCGGCGCTGGTAATCATATTAGCTCCCATAAGCTTCGGCCCGATCCAGCTGCGCGTGGCCGACTGCCTGATACCGTTGTCCGCCCTGTTCGGGCCTCCCTGTGTGTTCGGCGTCGCCCTGGGGGCGTTCGTGGGGAACGCGTACTGGTTCCTAAGCCCCATCGACGTCGTGCTGGGGGCCCTAGCCAACCTGGCGGCTTCCTACGTCGTCTACAGGTACAGGGAGCGCCTCGTGGCCGCCTCGGCGGCGGCTTCCTTGATAATCGGCGTCGTGGTCGGCGGATACCTGTGGCTGTTCTTTCCCCCTCCAAGCATCTTCGGGCTCCAGCTGCCGGTGTGGCTGGCGATGATGATCAGCATAACGCTGAGCAGCCTGGTAGCCGTCGTGGTGCTGGGCCTGGGGCTGCTGAGGCTGCTGGAGAGATCCGAGTACATCAAGCAGCTGCGCTGACCCCCTTTTTTCACATGTTTTATCAGGCAGGGCCCCGTGAATAGCTTTGATGAACGTCAGGATAGTCCGGTTGATGGGGTGGTTCGGCATCGTGGCCCCGTTCGTCGCCGCTCTGATGATATATGTGAGTGTAGGGTCGACGCCGGGGTGGAGCCTGACGGAGCAGAGCCTGAGCCAGCTGGGATCGGGGGGCTTCGGGGCGGTGCTCTTCAACAGCGGCCTCGCGATGGCCGGCTCCGTGATGCTGCTCTTCGGGGCCGCGCTGTACGAGTTCTCAGACGGGGACACGGTGGGCAGGATAGGCACCGCTCTCTACATCCTTAGCTCAGGCATCGTCGTCGGGCTTAGTCTGGCAACCGTCGAGGTTCAGCCCATCCACGACCAGGCCGCCACGGCGTTGTTCGTCGCCCTGCCTCTGAGCGCGGCCGTCTCCAGCGTATACGCTTGGAGAAAAGGTTTGAAGCCCATCGCGGCGATCGGTTTCGCGGCCGCCGTGATCTCCGTGGGGGTCTGGGTGGTGGCGGGGAGTGTGACGGCTTTGTACGAGCTGATGGCACTCGCCCCCATCGGGTTATGGCAGATGGCGCTCGGGTACTGGATGTGCAGCCAAGAAGCCCCCGAAGACGACCTGTAGCTACTTCCTGCCTAATAGCCTCTCGGTGAGCCTTCTCCACTGGCTCTTGGTGTCGGTTATCTCAAGCTCCCGGGCGTCGAAGTCGCAGCCCGTATTGACGGTCCTGACGTTTAGCTTCGCCATGGGCTCGGGGGCGAGCTGGCTGAGGGGTTCACAGTGGCTACACATGATCACTCTGCCTGTTAGCTGCTGCTCCTTGTGGAAGCGCATGGCCTCCCCCACGGAGTCGAAGCTGAACCACCCGCCGTCCCGGCGCATCTCGTTGACGCCCTTCTGCTCGCCGCCACCCGGGACGGCGTGGACGCACTCGTCCCTGTGGACGGTCGCGGTCTTGGTGGGCTTGTCCACGTCCAGCCAGAACATGGTGGTTTGAACCGTGTGGCGGCTAAAAAAGGTGATTACGGGTAGACCCTGCGCATGTCCCTCGGGAACGGCACTGTGTCCCTGATGTGCTCCAGCTTGAGCATCCACATGAGCACCCGCTCCACGCCTAGGCCGAACCCGCTGTGAGGCACAGTCCCCCACTTCCTGAGGTCCATGTACCACTCGTAGTTGCTCGGGTCCAGGCCGTCGTCGATGGTGCGCTGGTAGAGCTGCTCGTAGTCGTGGACGCGCTGGCCTCCGCCGATGATCTCGCCGTAGCCCGCAGGCGCCAGGAGGTCCGCGCTCATGGTCACCTCGGCTCGGTCGGGGTTGGGCATGTGGTAGAAGGGCTTTATGCCGCTTGGGAACCCAACGACCCAGGTGGGCTTCTCGAACTGCTCGGTGAGGGGCTCCTCCTGCTGCCAACCGAAGTCGTCGCCCCAGTACATCTCGACGCCCTGCTTCTGAACGGTCTCCACGGCGTCGTCGTAGCTCATCCTGGGGAACGGGGGCTTCAAGCCGGCCAGGTAGCCCGGGTCTCCGCCCGCCTTCCTAACCTTCTCGGGGATCTCCTCGCCGAGGACGTTGGCGATGTGGCTCACGAGCCTGTCGCCTGTGGTCATGATGCCGTCGAGGTCGATCCACGGCTCCTCGAGTTCCATGTGGAGGAACTCGCTGAGGTGCCGCCGCGTCCTGCTGGGCTCTGCGCGGAAACTGGGCGCGATGGTGTATATCTTGCCCAGGCTGCTGATGAGGGCCTCGGCGTAGAGCTGCCAGCTCTGGCTCAGGTAGACGCCTTTCTTGTCGAAGTACTCGACGCTGAAGAGGGTGCTGCCTCCCTCGACGCTGGCGGTCATGAACATGGGGGTGTGGACCTCGGTGTACCCGTTGTCTTTGAACCAGCAGCGGGCGGCCTCCAGGAACTTGGCTCTGATCTGGAATATGTTCTGGAGCTTGGGCTCGCGGATGTAGAGGTGCCTGTTGTCCATGAGGAACTCGATTCCCTGCTCCTTTTTCACTATCGGGTAGTCCGGCTGGGCCACGTAGACGTCGCCGACGCCGTTCACCCTGAGCTCCCAGCCACCCGGCGCGCGGTCGTCCCTCTTGACGACACCCCTCAGCTCGAGGGCGGTCTCGAGGGGGTACTTCTCCACCTCGTTGAAGGTATCTTCGTCGACGTCGCGCTTATTCAGGGTGCACTGGATCACTCCTGACCCGTCTCTGAGCTCGAGGAACTGGATGCCTCCGCTGCTCCTGCTGGTGTATATCCAGCCGCGGAGCTTGACCTCGGCGCCTTCCTCGTACCTGCCTTTCAGTATGTCGGCTGCGTCCACGAAACCCGTCATTTTAGACACTGAATCTTATCTCAGCCTGTTAATGACTCTTTCCAATGACCGAGGCCGGCTCCATCCTGTGGAGCCAGGTTCATGGAACACTGATCCATGTATTGTGTAGTCTCTTGATACAGACTCATCTTCATTAAAAGATAAATCAGAATAATGGTGGGAGTAACCATGGACCAGAGGATCAAGCTTCTCAACCGCCTCAAGATGCAGCTCAGCGGCTACGTCTACACCGGCCACAAGAGCAGGGACGGCTGGAGGGGAGAGCTTCCCCACTACCAGTTCGAGTGCCCGGTGCACGGCTTAGTCGAGAACTATCCGAGCGGCTAAGAGCAGCGGCTGGAGTGTCCCCTGTGCCTAGCCGAGAGAAGGGAGAAGCGCCTTAAGGTATCCGTCGGGGAATAGCCTTAACTCTGCATGTCATTATTGAGGCTTCATGGAGCCGTTAAGCAGAGGAGACATCATCAAGGGGTTCGAGGCCAGCCGCGCCAAGGTCTTCGTGTATATGGCGGAGGCCCTCATCGAGCACCTGGGCATGGACGAGGGAAGGAAAGTAATCCGTGAAACGGTCCGGGAGATGAGCAGGGACTCCGGGGAGAAGACGCGGAAGAGCTACGAGGCCCGGGGCATCGAGAACACGTGGAGGAACCACAGAGACGAGAACGGCCCCTTGTACGCGCTGGCGTGGGAGGGAGGCGTCGCGCTGGACGAGCCGGACGAGAAGATGGTCGAGTACAGCTACTGCCCCCTGGAGGACGCCTTCGCAAGGCTGGGTGAAAGAGCCGAGGAGCTCGGGGACATATACTGCGGCGTCACGGACGACGCGTTCTGGCAGGGATTCAACCCGGCGTGGACGGTGACCCGCGAGAAGACGTTCAGCAGGGACAGCCTCTGCAGGCTCGTCTGGAGGAGACGCGAATAAAATTTTTCCAGATGTAACCAGTGGCAGGTCACATCGAAATCCGTGAGCCGCTTCCAGGTACGTTTACCTGAGAAACCACGTCATGGGGACTGAACCCCATGGAGACGCCCAGGCTTGAAACGGAGAGGCTCAAAGGCCAATTACGGAGGAGGACGTAGGGTTCATCTACTTCCTTTTCTCGAGCCCCGAGACAAACGGGTACAGCGGCTACGAGAGGCTAATCAGTAGAACCTGTGTCCCGAGCCCGCGCTAACTCACTGACCCTTATTTGCTGTACGCGGCTATTGTAGCTTCAGGTTTTATTGATGGGATCGGTGTGAGGCCGCTCATCGGAGGAATCATCGTATTCTAATGAATTGGCACAGAGTTGGCGCCGTGTACGTCGAGTTGAAGCCTGTAGTCGAGTGGGCCACCAAGGTTATATCATATCTCTTTCCTGGGACCGGGTCGAAGGGTATGTGTACCGTGACTGCGAAATATTTCGTTGGGCTAATCCTGACGGGCTCCTCCCAGACAAGGGTGTCCTCGAGGTATAGCTCCAACTGCTCAACTGTCTGATTCGATCCATACCACTCGTTTCGGAAAGATAAACTCAGAGAGCCACCCAATCCGTGGCCAAGCCAGAGAAGATCAGGCTCACTGAAGTAAATAAAACTCCGGCTCACCATAAAACAGATAGATCCCCTATTATCTTCTTCCCTGTATACACCCGATTTGGTAAAGGTCCGAGTAGAGTAATCACTGAACTTTACAGTAACCGTGACCGTGTACTCCTCGCCATCCTCTGGAACATATCCACCAGTACCCCCACCCGGAGAATACCACGCCGTATAGTGTGAGAAACTCTCGCCTCTTGACGGCTCTAAT
>DATKWN010000099.1:0-11064 GCA_035529515.1 Candidatus Krumholzibacteriaceae bacterium
CCTTAATCAAGCAGAGTCGCGTGTACCGTGACATCCCTTTAAGGCCATTCGAGTAGAATCCTTCAAGGTATAAGAGTTGCTACGCCCAATGATACTTGATGTCTGCCACGATACTTTCTCGAACCTTTCGGTGTTAACCCATATTGATCTTTATCGAATACTCTCTTAGTTGGGCGATGCCTGCGACGACGTTGCCTTCAGCGTCCTTGATGGTTGAGATGCTGAGAGCGTATGTTCCGGTCCCGAATATGAAGGGGTTTTTAAAGGTGTACTCTGCTTCGCCGTAGATCTGTTTCTCCCCTGACGACGTGCCTGCTCCATAGAAGTCGCTTCTGAGGTTCAGCACGAATGTGCCGTTGAAAGGCTCCCCACCAACGTGGTGAATCCTTACATTTCCCTCGATGTTTGTGTTTGTATCGTACTCGAGCTCTGTGGTGGTGAGGTTAACCTCCAGACCGTTCACGACGAAGTATGTCCAGCTTAAGACTCTGATGTTGTTGTACTTGTTCCAGAGCTTGAAGTAGCTATCTTGGAGCTCATCGTACTCCTCCTCGAGAACGCTGACTTGGTCCTCAAGCTCAGAGACTCTGTCTATGGCGTCATCCCGTTCCTGGGTCGCGTCCTCGTAGTCCTCCAGCAGCTCGTCGTATATGCTCCTCAGGACCGCGTTGTTCTGGAGGATCTCGTAGAGCTCCGTGACCCGCGCTAGATCGTCTTGAACTTTTGTGTAGTTCTCCTGCAGCACGGCAACCTGCTGCTCCAACGCCGTTACCATGGCGCTATGATCGTCAACCGTCTCCTGGAGGCTGCTGATCTTGCCTGACGATAACACGTCGTTGACCTGGTACCCCAGCATCAACCCCACTAGTAGCGTCACCAATGCTATGTTCCACGGGTTGAAGAGCTTACGCGCCTTAGCAGACATACAAATCTAGTATACTTACTGATCATATGAATATGAACTTGCGGGTAAAGCGATAGATATCTGGGCTATGTAGCGACTCTATGTATCTGTCCTCGACTTGATTATAACTATGTGTTCGGGGACACCTCCGGTGTTCTCCTCGGGCACACTTCGGTTCACCTCGAGTTGTCCCCTGAAGAAGCGTCAATCCCTTGACTGAGGCTGTCAACGTCGTGGATCGGAGTACGTCAGGATTCGGGTGATCTATTTCATTCCTCTAGAATTCTTATATCGCGCTCAACTTCGAATATCATGGTGGATGGGCTATTTGCAGCGTATATACAAGACCGTTATCGTCTTAGCGTGTATCGTTTTATCCGTCCTACTGTTATCCCTCTCCATCGACTCGCTGGGCGAGGTCCCGACCCTGGAGGAGCTCCAGACACCCAGCCTGCCAGATCTTACGCCAGATGTATCTCCAACGCCCAACCCCGAGTCCACGAAGCTGGAGAAGCCGGACATAGGGATGGGTGAAGCCGATCCCATCTTCCGGGTGAGGGGCTCCACGGGGACACAGTACCTGAGGCTCATGGCCTACGACAAGTATCTCTCCGGGCTCTGGGGCTCCTCGCCGTCTGACCCCATCGCCTATACTGGGGAGCTCCTCTGGCCCGACATCCATGTCAACGCCTCTCTCGTGCGGGTGAGCTTCGCCGTCGAGCCGCTGACAGATCTGGGCACGTACATCCCGACGGCCCTCAACACCGTCGGCCTCAACCTCACCGAGTTGGTCACCTACTACGGCGACGAGATGGTTTTCAGCTGCGAGGCGGGCATAGACGCCTATAACCTCACCTACATCAAGTACAGCTACAGCGACGATCTCCTCGACGTATACGACGTCGTGTATCTACCCGACTACCTTGAGGTGCCCGATGATATAGAGGACGACCTCACGGCGCTTGCCAAGGAGATAGTTGGCAACGCGTCGACGCCGTACGAGCAGCTTAGGGCCCTGGAGGAGTACCTTGAGACCCACTACGACTATAACCTGACCTGCCCGGACGCTCCCCCCGGCGTCGACCCCTTGGAGTGGTTCCTCTACGAGAGCGGGGAGGGGGTCTGCACCGACTTCAACACGGCTCTCACCATGATGGCAAGATGCCTGAACATAACCGCGAGGCTGGTGGGAGGCTACTACATCGATCCTGAGGCCGTTTTACAAGATGTTTACCCGATCCAGGCCCACGCGTTCACCGAGGTCCCCTTCGAGGGCCTCGGCTGGATAATCTTCGACGCCACGCCGAGTGCTGACCTGCTATCCATGATCGAGGAGTTCGGGGGTTTCAACAAGACAGATGGGCTTCCTGAGCCATCCTATGACGACAGTGAAGAGTTACCTGTCGAGGGCGATGTACCTACGACAGGTGAAGAGGTTTTCAGGATCTACGGGGCCACAGGTTCACCTTACTTAAGGGACGGCGTTGGCGATTACTACAACGGCTCATGGTATATGCACGGCTCCCTCCCCATCCCGTACTGGGGCCAGTATGTGGCTTCCGTCATAGGAAACTACAGCGGCTACCAGGAGTATCACTACTACGTGGAGCCGGTCCAGGCCCTGGGCGGCTTCATACCTTCGCCGCTTCACCCGCTGCAGATCGTCGTCGACTGGAACATGACTTTCTACCCCGAGCACGGACTCTTCTGTGTGGACGATCCGTTGACCCTGAGCTATGATGCGCAGTCAGAGGTCTACATGTTCAACGAGACGACGCTAGAGAAGGCTATGCCGTACAACAGCACGCTGTATTTACAGGTGCCGGACACCCTGGAGGCCCTGATAACTCCTTTTGCGGAGCAGGTTACCCGTAACGTAGAGTCGCCGTACCTCAAGGTGAAGGCCCTGGAGAGCCACCTTGAAACCAACTACGCTTACAACCTCTCCTACACCCGATCTCCTGACGGCGTCGACCCGGTGGAGTGGTTCCTATTCCACGAGAGGCAGGGTGTGTGTTTCAACTTCAACACGGCTTTGACTCTGCTCGCCCGGAGCCTAGGCGTGCCGGCGCGGCTCGTGACAGGTTACCTGGTCGACCCTGCCGCCGAGATCCAGTCCGTGGATACGACTCAAGCCCATGCATACACGGAGGTACTCTTCGACGACCTTGGGTGGATCGTTTTCGACGCGACGCCCGCCGGAGAGGCTTGGACGCCCGAGGAGCCGTCGAACAGAACACCGACAAACACCACGATCACGTACCAGGACGAGTATGTCCTCGTTGGCTCATGTTTCACCGTGGCAGGCACCGTCGTGGATGACCAGGGGAACGACGTATCGGGGCTAGACGTCCTCGTCTACCTGAAGAAGGAGAAATCCGGGGACGGCACCCTGGCTGGTCGCGGGGTTGTTGTCGACGGTAGGTTCAACGTCACCTGTCTCTTCCCGCTTGGTCTCCCTGGGGGCGAGTACAACGTGGACGCCCACACGCTGGGAAACGAGGTATACATGGACTCCTGGAGCGATCCTCCGATAGTGAGCTACACGGAGACCGAGTTCACATACGATGTGCCCGAGAAGGTCGTCACCGGTCAAGCCTTCAACATATCCTGCACTCTGGTGGAGAAGCAGACCGGCAGATCCCTCGCCGAAGCCCAGTGCACAGTCACCGCCGGGGGAGAGACCTACAACAGGGTCACCGACGGCGAGGGATACATTAGACTCACGGGGCTCTTCGCTGAGCCAGGCGCATTCGAGGTGGAGATGACGTACGAGGGCGCAGAGTACCATCTTGGAACATCTGCGAGTACATACGTTGAGTCGGTTCCCATGACCATCACCCCCACGAGAGAAATCGCTTTGGTCAGGGGCGAGAACTCGGTCATCAGGGGCAGGGTCCACGCCGACGAGATCCCCGGTGACTCCGAGGCCCTGACCCTACGCCTGGAGGACAGAGAGATCTCCACGGTGACTAACGAGGCGGGAGAGTTCTTCATCGCCTATAGGCCGCCCATTGACCACGAGCTGGGTGAGGTCCCCCTGGAGTTCACTCTCCACAGCAACCAGCAGAGAGTAGACGCATCTGCCGTCGTGAAGGCGAGGCCGCAGATCAGCCTTGAGTCAAGACAGCAGGTCCAGGCTGGGCGGCAGCATACCGTTAAAGTCGTGCTCAGGGACGACCACGGCGAGTCCTTGGGGGGTAGGCCCTTGACACTCCTCTACCGCTGCGGCGAACTCACCGAGAACCTCACGGCCACCACGGACGCTGCCGGTGTGGTGGAGTTCAGTTTCAAGCTTTCCGAGCCGGAGGACAGCACAATGACTTTGTCCGCTTCGTATCAGGGGGAGGAGCTCTACACGGCTGCCTCCGCCATGACCACTCTAACTGTGCTCACGCCGACACGTTTTCCATTCCTACAGGCTGCGGCCGTTTTCCTCGGCCTCGTGGGTGTAGGCGCCCTAGTCTATCTACAGAGGAAGAGGACAGAGGAGGCGCCGCCGGAGCAGCCTATGAGCGTAGCCGAGTCAGAGACTGGGTCGACCCGGCTGACCATCTCGCTGCCCCAGATACGGGCCCCGTTCCCCAACGTCTGGGGCGTCAACGAGGAACTTGAGGTCTCGGTGGAGTTAACCACGGTCGAGGGCTACCCGATAGTGAACGCCCAAGTAGACATGGAGGTAGACGGTGAACCGCGAGTGGTCTACACTGGCGAAGAGGGTCTGGCGTCGACCACCACGGTCAGCCCGTCGATTAGGAGCCTAAAGATATCGGCCAGTTACCGCGTCGAGGAGCTGAACACTGAGCTCGATGTAAAGATAGTCGAATACCGTGAGGAGATCATCGACCTCTTCAACACCAAGTTCAGGGATGCACGGAAGAGGTTCGACAAGATCAAGGACAACTACACTGCGCGGGAGCTCTTGGGCTACCTTAAGATCCAGACACCTGCGGAGACGCATAGCGCGCTCGAGGAGATGACCTTCATATTCGAGGAGGCTAACTACAGCCTCCACCCGATAGCGAGGGAAAGCTACGAGAGCTTCTACCTCGCCAAGAATGAGTTCGAGGAGGCTTTAGATGGAGAAGAGAGTTAAGGAGATCGTTCTGCCTTCAGCCATATACGTCGCGTTACTAACTGTGACCGTCTGGTTCCTAGTGCTGCAGGAGACCATCATACCCCTGGACATCCTTGGGTACGACATCACGCTCAGCCTCTCCTTCCTTGGACCTCCTCTCATAGCTTTCCTGAGCATGAAGTACTCCAGCGTCGTCGCGGACAAGCTCCTCGTCGGGAGGGCGACGGATAGGCTGTCCGAGGGCCTGAACACGGTGGCTTACACCGCCTTCCTTTACTTTGCGGCCGACTGGAGCCTCGTCCCGGGCTGGGTGAAACCCCTGACAGCCTTCCTGTTGTACGCGACGATGTTCTCGGCTCTCCATGACATACTGAGCATATACATCAAGGACATCAACTACATCTTCGAGCCCATACTCACAAGCATCTACATATTGTTCATAGGATTACTGGGGAGCCAGACCTGGCTCAGCGTCTACCCTTTCTTCGAGGACTTTGTCCTAGACTCACCCTTCTCCGGCATCCTGCTGCCAATTATCAGGGCGGGGCTGGCTGAGCCCGTGAACAACGTTATCGTCGTTAGCACAGCGATAACTGCGGTGCTCTCCCTCACAGGCGTTTTCAAGAACCACCCCAACCCGTATCTAGAGTATCTTGGCAGCAGGATCGGCGGCCAGATAGAGAAGGTGACGCTGCTCAACTTCGTCCTGATATACTACCTATTCTTTGTCCGGAGGTACTTCCTCGAGCTCTCAGGCCTTAATCCCCAGTACGTCGTGATCGGGGAGTGGGCCGCCATATGCCTGGGCTTCTATCTCAGCTACCGAAGCATGAAGCGCTACGCGGAGGAATCGCTCGTCAGGCAGGACATTACCGGGACTTGGCGGAGGCACCTGCAGCAGGTGAACATGCACACGGACATGCAGCTCGACCACCTCTCGGACCTTGTCGAGAGGTTCATCGTCCACGGCGAGAAAAACGAGCTGATAATCCACCTCACCCTCCTGCTCAGGAACTCAGGTCTAGAAGCCTACGCAATCACAAACACGCTCACTCCGCTCATTGAGCACGACGACATGGAACCACCGAAGATAGGGTTACCGTGGCAGGCGGACAACGTGGCCAAGCTGAACAACCAGAAGAGAAGAAAGATCGTTAACACAGTACTAGGCTCCATACAGTTAAAACCGTTAGCGGGCGAGAGGGGAGCAGAGGAGGCCGAGGGAGAAACCGCGTTGGAGGTTTACTAGATGCAGTTACACGAAGTCAAGACCATGTGCGACACCATCCTCGACACTGTGCAGACATATTTCGTCGGGGATAGACAGCTTCTTGAGAAGGTGTTGGCCGCTGCACTCGCGAACGGCCACATCCTGTTCGAAGACAACCCCGGCCTGGGGAAGACCCTGTTGGCAAAGTTGTTCGCGAAGGCCACAGGGTGCGGCTGGGGCAGGGTCCAGTTCACGCCGGACCTGATGCCAGCCGACATAATCGGGACGAAGATATGGCGTATGAACACGGGAGAGTTCTCCCTCGAGAAAGGCCCCGTATTCACCCATATACTGCTGGCGGACGAGATCAACAGGTCTCCGCCGAAGGTTCAATCCGCCTTGCTGGAGTGCATGGAGGAGAGGCAGGTCACCATCGAGGGAGAGACATACCCACTTGACCGCCCTTTCTTCGTAGTCGCCACACAGAACCCGATAGAGCTGGAGGGGACTTACCCCCTCCCCGAGGCACAGCTCGACCGCTTCCTAATCAAGCTATCCACAGGCTACGTGGCCTCAGAGGAGCTTGAGGCGGATATACTGAGGCGGAGGGCCAGCTGGAGACAGGATGATCCAACCGAATTCATCAATAGCGTGATGACCACGGAGGCATTCAGGGAGCTTCAAGACCATGTAGAGACTGAGGTCTATGTGGACGACCAGATATACCTGTATATATCCAAGATCGTGAGGGCCACCCGTCAGAGCCCCTATGTCGAGGTGGGCTCCAGCCCAAGAGGCGGGCTCAGCCTGTTCAAGGTATCCAGGGCTAACGCCGCGCTGAACGAGAGAGACTACGTCATACCGGACGACGTGAAGATGTACGCCGTCGAAGCCCTGGCTCACCGCATGATAATGAAGCTCGAGTATGCCCTCGATGACAGGGTCACCCCCGAGTCCATAGTGAGCTCGGTGCTGGAGAAGGTGGAGGCTCCCAAGGAAATCGTGCGCAGGTAGAGTGCTATGCTTACCGGTGTCCCCCTGAGACTCAGTCTGAGCTCCTTCGGCTTCATCCTGACTGGGATGGCCACCGGTAACATGATTTTGATCTACCTTGGGCTCATACCTCTCTTCTTCGTGGTCATCTCCCTGTTCATAGAGAGCCCGGGCGAGCTCTCCATTCCCCCATTCGAGGAATCCATCAGCGTCGAGATCGACGAAGAGCTGGAGATCTCGAGAAGCGTCACCGTCCGAGAGGGGTGGGGACTCGTGACCCTCGGGGAGGAGCTTCCACCCAGCTTCGAGCTTCTCCGAGGCAACAACTTCCAGGCGTTCTGGAAGGAACCCAGGCCCACGGAGATCGAGCTGAGGTACAGGGTGAAATGCACCCGGAGGGGCACCTACCAGCTAAACCGGTTGAACTGGGAGGCTAGGCACCCCATGTCCATGACCCCTACACTGTCAGGCGTCTTCCCTCTGGAACAGGAACTGATCGTGAAGCCCAAGGGACTAAGGATCAAGAGGATACGCCAGCAGAAGATCTTCACCAAGATACCCATGCCCGCGGAGTCCAGGATCAAGATCGGCGTACCCACCACCGACTTCAAGGAGCTGAGGGACTACAACTGGGGCGACTCCTATAAGCAGATAAACTGGAAGGCCACGGCGAGGAACTACCGCGGCGTCCAACACATACCCACAGTCAACGAGTACGAGAAGGAGGGACGACGCGTCGTTTTCATCTTCCTCGACACATCGACCTCGCTAAGCCTGGGGACGGATCTGCGTAATAGCTTCGAGTACGCCGTCCAGGCTGTGCTCGGTCTCTCGGAGTTCTACATATCCAGGCAGTGCAAGCTGGGTCTGGCTCTATACAACAGCGAAAGCGGTGTGAGGGACGTTGGTAAATTAATGTATCCCTCAGCCTGGCTCAGAGAACACGATCAGGGAGACTCTGTAGAAGTGGGGAAACCGGGGCATACGAGTATCGGCAAGGTCGTCATGCTTTTCCCTGAAACTGGTAAGATACAGCAGTACCGGATCCATAGGATGCTGCTGGACACGGAGATGGCCTCTACATATTACAGTCTCCACGAGGCCGTGGGTTATGTCAGGGGCCACCTCCACGGCACCAACCCGTTGTTCGTCATAGTCACCCGCGTCCATGACCAAAACTTAGACAGCCTAGTCTCCGGCGTGAGGGAGCTCACAAAGTACACAAGGAAGGCGCGTAGGCAGAGCCCGAACATCATGGTGGTTAACGTCTCCGGCTACAGCCTCACCGTAAGGAAGAGAGGCGACAAGACCGCAGCCCAGCTTCTGGAGTACCAAGAGAACGCTTATCTGAAAAAGCTCAGAGGCCTCGGCTTGATGGCAGTTAACTGGCACCCGACTCGCCAATCGATCACCGAGGTGCTCCTCGCTCAGGTGGGAAAGAGATGAACAGGAATGGCGCGTTGATCAAGGTATACGAGGTCCTAGTCACCATCGGGAGCAGCTACCTCGCGATCAACTCCTTCTTCGCGTCCTCCCTGTACGAGTCCGTGAGCCTGTTCATCAACAGGGTTTTAGCCATGTACGACATCCTGACGATATCCACCATGGATGTCACCAAGATCGTACCCTTGTTGGTGAGCGCCATAGTGTTCCTTGTCGTGATCTACGACTACGCCATCGGGAAACCGGAGAACATGATTGATATCTTCGAGATAAACCTCGTGCTCATCTCTCCTGAGGTGCTGAGCTTCTCCAAGCTTAACTGGATGAACCTCATAGAGAAGCCTCACATACTTGAACCCACGCGGGGCTCAGCCACGGTCTTCCTCACAGGAGTCGTCATACTGGTCGGGTACATCTCACTCCTCTTCACGTCGAGATTCAAGGAGACGAGCCGGGAGCTTGTGGAGAGAGGAGCCGACAATAGTTGGGTCCAAGAGATATTCGTGAAACAGAGCATCTTGACGATTGGACTCGTGTTTGTCTCCGCTTTACTCAGCGGAATGGTCTATGCTTCCATCCCCTTTGTGAGTAATCTACTGGCTTCGTCGATCTCCAGGATATCATACGGTTACCTTATCCTTGGGGTTCTGGCGGTCATCATCTTGTCTGTGACTATATTCTTTTTCTATAATGAACAGAGAACAATGGAATCATCTAGCAAAGAACTGTCTGAAGCTAGACTGGACGACTCGGCGTCTACGCCTTAAACACCGATCAGATCCGGCTTAACCTCTTAGTATAGCCCACCTTTATTTCCTGCTGTCTTAGAGCCTTCTGGAGCGTCATCAGTCGATTCAGCATGTCTTTTGATCCCTCGACCTGCATAGGCCTCGGTCTGTTTTGTTCAGACGTGATAATCATGTCTGAGGCTAGACCGTAGCAGTCGTTACCGAGGATGTCCTGACTCACTATGTCGATGAGCTCTACGTCACCTGGGCTTGCGATCACTGATCTGTGTCTTTTATCCATGGTTGCTTTTGAGGTCGCGTTCCATCGCATTTAAGAGTCGTGGAATGTGAATCTCTATTCCATATCTGTATCCCCGCTCCACTTTTTCACTACTTAATGTGGATATTTGGATAATATTTGGTAAAAATTATGTGATTTTACTTGAAAATGTGGTTTTGCTTGATTTTAATGGTTTAAAGACTATGAGTTAAGGATATTGATGGACTCCGCGAGGGTCTCCTTCATCTTGGCTATCGTGTCAGCCGTTATATTCTCTATCTTGTCCAATTCGCCGTAGTCCGTGTCAGCCATCTTCTCAAGCTCGATGATCTCCTCCTCGGGCACAAGCTTCCTGAGGTTAGCTACATACAGGACGCCACCCTTACGGTTCTTTATATCCACGTCAAGGTGCTCGATGTCCCAGTTGTAGGCGGGGGCCTTCACCTTGTACTCCTCGTCGTCGGCGTCACCTATATTCCTCCTGATCTCAAGCAGCTCGAAGTCCTTACGCGCGGTTACCAGGGACTCCTCCATCCTCTCGATGTCTGCCTTGAACCGTCTCACGGTGTCGTCCCGGCGGCTTACCCAGATCCGTCCCTGCTCGACGTAGCTATCGAAGAGCTTCTTGAAGGTCTCCTCCTTCACCTGGCCGTCTCGTAGCAGACGAACGAGCCTAATCTTTAGGGTGATGTTTTTGGCAAGGTTGTCCATGACCTCTTTGGTCAGGGGGTCTGGCGCGAAATCGAGTCTAATCGCTTCCATCAAATCCGGTTCCTCTTCCATGAACTCAACAATCTTTTCCGGTTTCTCGGGTTCCATAATAACTTGCTCCTCTTCAACTTCAGGCAGGGGGGCTTCCCCCTCTATTTCTGGTTCCTCTACGACGGGCTCCTCAGCCTCTAGCTCTTCCATAATGGGCTCCTCGATTGCCTCTCCCTCAGGCTCTGGCTCCAACTCGAGCTCTTCCTCTTCTACGAGAATATCTACCTCGGTCTCCATGTCCAGCACAGGCTCGGCTTCTACCAGTTCCTCTTCCATCTCCGGCTCTATGGGCTCCTCCTTTATTTCTTCGACGTGGATCTCTGGCTCAACTTGCTCTAGAGTTTCCTCCTCAGCCACTACTTCCTCTACTTCTATCGTCGTCTCGATTTCGATTTCTGGCTCTGGTTCCGGCTCGGGTTCTGGCTCAGGCTCAGCAAGCTCTGGTTCCGGCTCGGGTTCCGGCTTCGTCTCAGGCTCTGGTTCCTCTAATACGAAAGTCTCCTCCGGTTGTTCGATCTCAATACTCATGTCGACTTCCGGCTCCTCGGGGGCCAAGACCTCGAGTGCCTCGGGCTCTGCTTCCGGTTGGACTTCGGCCTTCTCTTCCTGCTCTATCTTGTAGAGGGGGTACCCGCAGTTCAGGCAGTACAGCGTCTTGGGCACGTC
>DATKWN010000100.1:0-10569 GCA_035529515.1 Candidatus Krumholzibacteriaceae bacterium
AGGGTCCACCAGCCGCCTGGCCAGGGGTTGGGGAAGTTGGTGGTGGGGCGGTAGTGGGGCATCATCCTGGTGCCGACGAGGCTGCGGGGCTTTGTCTCCTCGATGAGCTGCTCGGGGTGGATGTAGAGGGGTGTGGCGAGCTTGGCGGAGGCTGACTCGGCGAGCATCGACGGTATGTTGTGGTAGATGCCTATCCAGTGGAACCCGAGGTGGGCCCAGCCGCTGAAGATGGCGGCGTTGACTATGCCGCTCTTGCCGGCCTCCTCGAGCTTGTAGGCCATGTGGGCTCCGTACCACTGGAGCTCCCGCCAGACGAGGGGGTCGCCGTGGGGGTGGATGGGGTCGCTGTAGGGGGCGACGTAGAGGCGTGCTCCGTAGCTGCCCATGTGGTGGTGGTCCTGGTAGGCTTGGGGAGGCCAGTCGTGGAACATGAGCTGGGCCATGTACCTGCTCTCGACGATGTTGGTGGCGAAGGCGTCCCTGTTGTTATCATGCCCTGTATACTTGTGGTAGAGGAAAGGGGTATTGCATCCCTCGTACTCGGTGTCCAGCCACTGGTTGTACCAGTCGGTGACCATGATCTGGCCGTCTGGGTTGAATGACGGCGTCATGATGCTGATGACGTTGTCGAGGATGCGCCTCGTCTCCTCGTCCTCCCGGGTGAGGAGGTCGTAGGCCAGCTCGGGGGCCATCTGGGTGCCGCCGATCTCGGTGGCGTGGAGGCTCATGGACTGGATCACCACTGCCTTGCCCTCCTCTATCAGGGGCTTGACGTCCTCCTCGGTGAGCTCGCCCGGGTTGACTATCTGCTTGTTCACCTCCCTGAGATGTTCAAGCTTCCTCATGTTCTCCTCGCCCGTGATGAGGACGGCGAGGAAGGGGTGGCCCTCCGTCGAGGGTCCCATGTCTGTGACCCTGATCTTCTTGGACTCCTTCTGGAGTTTCAAGAAGTACTCGACGATCTTGTCCCACCTAGCTATCTTTCGGTCGGCTCCAAGCCTGTGGCCGAAGAACTCTTCAGGTGCCGTGACTTTTTTTGCCATTTTTATTATCGATGATGATCTTTTCCTCGGTCTATATAATATCTCTCAGTTCCCCGACTCGTGGATCGCTTTATTAAAACAATATTTCAAGCTAAAGATGGCGGCTGGCCTCGCCTACGGGTACAAGACGGGCAAGATCAAGTGGTACAGCGCACGCTAGAGCCTTAAATCCCCTTTTTTACATTATTACTGGAGTGGTAAGATGTTCGAGGAGCCAACGCCCGAGGAGGAGGACGAGATCATCCGCAGGGTGGCGGAGCACATCATCCGGAACGACATGGACCTTGTGGCTATACTGTTCCTGGAGAGCTTCAAGCCCCTGGCGTCGGTTTACGGCCCCATGGCTCGGTTCATGGTGGGGCCCTTCCTGCCGGTTTACGGCGACGAGGCCATGAGGTACATGGCGGTCTTCCAGAACAAACAGAACCTGAAGAAGCTCATAAGCCTCGTGGAGAAGATGAGCAGGGAGGACGCCGAGAAGCGGCAGGGGAAGGGCAAGAGGCGCAGGCTACTGCCGTGGTGATGTCGCTGAAGGACTGTATAAGGAGGAGGGTCGCGGCCGCCCCCGAGTTGTCCGGGATACACTCGCTGGTGCTCTTCGGCTCCTACGTGAGGGGCGACTTCGTGCCCGGGCTCAGCGACCTGGACTTCTTGGTGGTGGTGCGGAATGAGCCCCCGGACATGGATCGGCTGAAAGAGATCATAGAGGGATGCGCCGAGGGTATCAAATACAAGCTCGTCGACCTGCCGTGGGAGCGACTGGAGGACCTGAGAGACCCCATGAGGCTGGGGTACGGCCTCAAGTTCCTGACCATCTATCAACGCGACTTCTTGAAACACCACGAGGTGGTGTACGGCGAGGAGGTGGCCCACCTCATCCCACTGTACCCCATGAATGAGCTCATTAGGTGGAGGACCGAGCGGCTGGCCGACTCGGGTAGGCTGATCGAGGAGAACCCGGATCTTGCGCCGGTGGTTGCCGGTGAAGTGTGCCGCCTCATCGCGGTGATCAACGGCGCGCAGGATATCAGCAAACAGACCGTACTGAATGCTTTGGATAAGGTAGGCGACGAGCAGGCCCTGGAGATCTATGAAGCGTATATTGAGAACAGGCAACCGAACGTGGACCGTGAATTCTATCTAGGTTTCATAGCCTCACGGATAGAACGTATAAAGTCGGATTGACAGGTTTTAAACCTAAAGTCGGGTATCTTCAACTGTATGAAAGTCCTTTTTCTATGCGTGGGGAAGATAGGCTATGGGCTCCTCAAAGACTTGGACGCCCAGCCTCGCGCAGAGAGAGCTGTTTCACGGGGTTAATATGCCGCCATTCTCATGAGCAGGCTCCTCACACCCTGACTTCGCGTCGCATTCATCCTAGGCGCCCTCGTCTCCACAAACCATTTTTAACAAGTTGGACAATCAGTGAACCACAAGTGATGAGGGCCCTGCGATGAGTGAATGTCCTAAATGCGGCGGAGAGATGATCCAAGGAGAAGCGTACGTAAACGTCAACGCTCCCTCCGTCAACCCGATGATGAGAGGGATGGTGTCCCCTATGCCCGGAATGAGTCTGGGGGGAGCCGGGATGACGCAAGAAGAGCGCATAAAATGGCGTGAGAAGACGGGAGAGAAGAAAGGCTTCCTGATAAAGAGCGACGAGGTACGCACCATGGCGGTGACGGGCAGAAGATGCCTCCAATGCGGCTACATCGAGCTCTACACCCGAGAGTAACCCAACTTCCATAGCCTAGAAAAACCGACTCACCAGGCCGCCAAAACACCCCCACCCAAGGGGGGGGTAAACGAGAAAAGGCGAACCGACACTCCTTCCGCCGAAAGGAGCCCCAGAAACACCCCTTATAGATCCAAACACATACAAAAGTGTCGTCCACCGAACACAAAAACGCACCCCAAAAAACGCTTATTCCATGTAACTAGTATGACACCAAAGGTGCATTTTCTACCCATAACACCCCCGTACCGAAGGAATTGCGGGGGGTCACCCTCTAAATAGAGCAGGTCGCCTAATTATATCTGCGGAATATAGTTTGGGTTGTCTTGGTTATGCTGTAACTTTACATGTTTGTATAGTTTACATACTTTACACCGGGCGAAGATAGTTTACGGTGTATTTTTGGGGTGGTACAAAAGTGGACATCTGGGGCTTTTTGGTTTACGGAATAACTGGGGCTGTATTGGGGTGTTTTTCATAGCAACGCCTTTTCTCCGCTATGTGAACTAAACCCATGCCAACAACCAGAAATTCTTAGATCACCAAAAAGAGTACGGTGGTAATGAATCAAACTGTCCAGTATTCCACCAATCAAACTCACTTTCTTCCATATATGTGTGCAAATTTTCTATTGTTTCTCCAATGTATAAAATATCTGGGGACTCGTATCTATTACTTGTTAGGTAATATCCGGCGTTATCTGGGATACCAAAAGCAGGTATCTCCATTAAATAGTCTTTCTTCCACTTCTCAAAAGAAATATTTGGATTATAACCATATTTATCTGCAGGATATTTTTTCTTCCATTCTAGAAACATTTGGTACTTAGAAGTATATTCTTTAAACTCTCCATCAATCGTTTCGATAATGCCTGGAGGACAATAATCATCATCTTTTAATAGAGACGTAGTTTCGATCGCTACTAATCCATCGCTGGTTTCAACTTGGACCCACATATGACCATCTTTTTCAACTAGATATGCGTGATACCCAGCTCCTTCAAGAAGCCACTCAAGTAATGCACTTGAGTCACTGCAATCAAAAACATTCTCACAGTATTCTGGAAAATCTAAAGCATTAAGAAATCCGGCTAATTCTTTTACGGATTTATCTTTAGGGATAAAATATGTTTGTTTAACATATTGTTCAGCAAATTGATAATAATAGTCTTTTCGCTCTAAAACACTTGGGTCTGGCTTAGTTACGGTTATTGTACTAGTGAAATTTTTGTTTAACCCATTTATTTCGAAAACATGTGCTCCTATATCCGTGTTGTTGAAGGTATATCGAAAATATGTCTTATTATGTGACTGTAAAAATAAATTAAACTCATCAACGGACTCTCCATTAAATAAAACATCTATGTACCGTGTATCATTCTTGTTCCCTTTATTCATTATATTAAACTGAATAATGATTGATTCATCTACCCAAGGCGTAGAAGGTTTAACGTTAAAATATTCACAGGTAAAATTTGACTTACCAAAGAAAGACCCATAAACAAGGTACCCAGCACCAACTAAAATAACTAGAATAATAAAGACTGGGACTACCCTCTTTTTCTTGGCGTCATCTGGGTGAAATGGGTGACCTGTCTTTCCCTTTTGACCTGAATAAGATTTTAGACTAACCGGGGTTTTAACAGAATCAAACCCCATTTTATATTTTCTATTATTCCAGCCGCTATCTGGTAATCCCGGACACATGTGAGTTTCAGGTACTCTATGTTCAGCACAAAATAATTGCCCACAATATTTACACCTGAATGGAAGATCCACCTCTTTTTTACATAATTGGCATCTACCCATCCATTAAGCACACTTCTTTGAAAGAAAGTTTAACGTTTTTTAATTAATTAACGATTATGGACTTTCAACTCTGGGTCCATAATTACTACCCGTAAACCATGCACCACTGCTAGCATACCATGTAACTAGAAAAATCAGAGCGGTGCTTTCACCTCCCATCGACTTGGATCCCATCTTCATCTTTTACCTTAACCCGCTTCAACTCACCACGGACCCCTAAACACATCCTAACTCGACGACGTTTGAACAGGTTTTATACCCTCACGGGTTATCTTCACCTGTATGAAAGCCCTTGTCCTTGGCGTGGGGAAGATGGGCTACGGGCTCATCAAGGACCTTGACGCCCAGCCTCACGTAGACGAGATAGTGGCAGCAGACATGAACACCGAGCAGGCCAAGTCCTACACCAAACGAGTCGGCGGCGACAAGACCACGGTGGTCAAACTGGACGCCACCGACAAAAATGAGACCGTCAAACTCATGAAGCAGGGCTTCGACGTCGTGGCCTCGGCCCTCCCCAGACCCTTCTGCGACGCCGCCGTGGAAGCCGCCATCATGGCGGGGGTAGGCTACGCAGACGTAGCCGCCGGGTTCGATACCATATTCAGTCTCCACGAAAAAGCGAAAAAGGCAGGCGTAACAGTGGTCCCCCACATTGGCCTCGACGTAGGCATCGATAGAGTCCTCTGCGGCGTAGGGGCCCGCAAGCTAGACCACACAGACGGCTTGACCGTCTGGTGCGGCGGCTTCCCCCAGAGAGACACCCCCGGCTACCGCAACCCCCTCAGGTACAAGATATCCTGGTACTGGCCCTACGCCGTCGACAGCAACCTCCGGACCAGCACCGTCCTCATCGACGGCGAGGCAGTCACCATCGAGAACCTCAGCGACCCAGAGGAGATCACATTCCCCCCGCCCATCGGCAAGACAGAGGCCTACACCACAGGCGGCCTCATGGACGTGGTCCAGCACCTAGGCCTCCAGGGAGTCAAGACCGCCGTCGGCAAGACGGTGCGCTGGCCCGGCCACTGCGAGACCTGGACCAACCTCAAGCAGCTCCACCTCCTCGACGACGAGCCCATAAACGTAAAGGGCGTAGAAGTCACCCCCTACGACGTGTTCATCGCCCTCGGCCACAGACACCTCCAGTACGGCCCCCGGGAAGGAGACGCCATCTGCCAGCGCGTAGAGGTCACAGGCACCCTGGACGGCGAGCCCACCGCCCTCATCTACGAGTTCATCGACCTCCACGACTTCGAGAACGACATCAGCGCCATGGCCCGCACCACCGCGTACCCCTGCAGCGTAGTGGCCCAGATGATCGCACGAGGCGAGTTCAACCGCCCAGGCGTCATCCACCCCGCCTGGCTCGGATACGACGAGAAGCTCAGCGACAAGTTCCTCAAGGAACTAGCAGCCAGGAACATCAACATAACCGAGTACATGAAGCGGCCCCTCAACTAACCCTTTTCTTCGTCATCTGTCTTACCCCTGTTCGTCGATGATCGATAATGTTATATTCGGGGCCACGAGGTAAAGGCTCTGAAACATAATGGAGACCATACGCAAGTACACCAACATGGACAAAGTCACCCTCGCCCTCATCCTGGAGGAAGGTAGAGCCCGCGTCATAGACCTCCAGTTCCACCTCACCCTCACACGGAGCCAGATCAAGACAGCCTTGGACAGGCTCGTCGCCCAAGGCACAGTAGCCTACGAAGCAGTCACACGCAGCTACAGGCTCCTCTAAACACATTTCTCGTCGTCCTCATCCTAGTTCTCGTTAAATACACGGGCCTTAAACATATGTTTAAACACATGTTTATATCGTCCTAGGGAAATTGATCCATGACCCGACGTGACGAAGACCCTGACCATCCGGGACGAGGTCTACGAGCGGCTGCTCAAGATAAAACGGGAGGACGAGAGCTTCAGCGACCTCTTCATGAGGCTCAGCGAGGAGGAGAACACCCTCATGCTGCTGGAGAGGCTGCGGGGAAGCATCGACCTGCCCGAGGCCGACGAGATAATCGAAGAAATCTATCAGAAGAGAGTCGAGCGCAGATATGCTAGTCCTTGACAGCGATATCCTCATAGAGCTACTCAGGAAGGGCAGCCCCCGCGGGGATGAAGCGTTAGAGACCCTCAAGGCCCTCGACGACGACATCGTGACCACAGCCATCAACGTCCACGAGGTCCAGTATGGGCTCCAAAAGCACGGCAAAAACGCCCCAGACCTCATGCGGATACGCGCCCTCCCCTACACGAGGAAGGACGCCGTTCTCTCGGCCAACCTAGAGCTCCACGCGGAGCGCGTGGGCACGCCCTCCGGCAGGACCGACGCCATGATCGCGGCGATCGCCATGAACAACAACGCGAAGCTGTACACCTTCAATAGGCGCCACTTCCAGGCGTTCACTGAGCAGGGGCTCAAACTACTCTAGAAAACAACAAACCCTCGTGGAAGGCGGAGCCAAAGGCAGCCACAGGCTCCTCTAGACCCCTCATACCGTGTAACCGGGGCAAACCGTCCCCCGGGAATCCAGAAAAATTTTACACACGCCTACCATGCATCCTATTTAAACAAAGCCAATAACCGTGAAACCAAAAAAAACGCTTATACCAAGTAACCGGGAACAAGAAATCCTCATCCCTAAGACGCATCCACATACCCTAAATAAGCCTGGACAAAGAACCAGCCATGCCAGGGGCCCCCCAGGAAGACGTCAAAGTAATCAGAGTAAAGAAACCCGAGCCCAGAGACGGCCCCCTCAGCTTGGGAGACTATCTAACCACCGAGCCCCGCAGACGGCACACCAAGGCCCAGCAGCTCAGGGAAGCCCGCAGAAAATTCCTCAGAGACAACAGGTAGCCGTCACTTGCGGACCCTCACCACGCGGCCCCCGTTGGCCCGCACGAGCTCACGTGGCGACATACGCACCAATGCGCAGTCCGAGCCTCCCCCCAGGTACACCAACTCCTTCTCCATCACCCGGGGATCCACGAGGTAGGTGGCGTCGAACCCGAAGCCGGGGGTGCCCCCCACAGGGAACCCGGTGAGCCCCAGCACCTCGTCGGGGGCTGCCACCCTGGGCATCTCAACCCCCAGAGCTTTGGCGACCCGGGACGTGCTCGCCCTGTCCTCCCCCTTCACTATAGCCACG
This sequence comes from Candidatus Krumholzibacteriaceae bacterium, assembly GCA_035529515.1. Classification (GTDB taxonomy): domain Archaea; phylum Thermoproteota; class Bathyarchaeia; order TCS64; family TCS64; genus RBG-16-57-9. The sequence continues at coordinate 7,751 of DATKWN010000100.1, forward strand.
ATTACCTCGCCGTCCTCGCCCACCATGCAGATGCTCTTTATGAAGTCCTCAGGCTCCGCCCCCACCGTCTCAGCCGCATCGGCCACGCTGTGGCAGCTAGTCTCGAAGGACAGGTGCTCGGCCTTGATGCCCCGCTCCGCTATGATCCTCTTCAGCTTCTCCTCGTACTCCCGCATAGCGAAAAGATACGCTGAACACCGTTAAACCGTTTACGCAGCCAGAAACACCGCCCGTGGCTCACCCACGCCCATCCCCGCCTCCAGGCGGAGAAGGACAGGATCAGGCAGAGTCTAGCGCCTCGACCAAGGCGTCCCCGAACTCAGCCGTAGAGTTGACTCCGCCGAGGTCCGGCGTCCTCACCCTCCTCGCCACCAGCACCCTGTCCACGGCGGCGTCGATGCCCCTCCACGCGTCTTTCAGTCTCTTGTCGCCTCGTTTGTCGCCGAGCCAGTTGAGCATCATGCCCACGGACAGTATCATCGAGGTGGGGTTCGCTACGCCCCGCCCGGCTATGTCGGGCGCCGAGCCGTGGGTGGGCTCCGCGTAGCAGTGCCTGTCCCCGGCGTTGATGCTCCCCGCCATGCCCATGCTTCCCTGGATGGCGCCGCTCATGTCCGACATGATGTCCCCGTACTGGTTGGGCATCACCGCCACGTCGTAGTAGCCTGGCCTCATTATGGCCCAGTAGCTCCACGCGTCTATCCACGCGTAGTCCGTCTCCACGTCGGGGTACCCCGGCTCAAGCTCCTCACAAACCGCCTTGAAAAGGTTGTCCCCCCTGCAGATGCCCCACTTGGCGGCGTAGGTGAGACGCTTCTTGCCGTCGACGGGGGCGCCGGCCCTGCCCTTGTAGTCCCACGACCTCGCCAGCTCGTACCCGTACCTGATGATCCTTTCGCAGCCCTTACGGGTCTGGATGTAGTTGTCAACCGTCAGCTCCGTCTCTCCGCCACGACTCAGTTTAACCGTTGGAGTACCATCAAACCTGTTAGGCTTCTATGTGATGGGGTTAATCGGAAACAGGAAAATGAGTGAGAAAACCATCAGAAAAGGCACATTAATATCGATAATGATATCATTATCCCCTACCCTGCTATATCCTCTGCACAGGAACTATCTAGGAGAAACCGCATCCCTATTATTTGTTTTAGTGAGCATTATTTGCGGTGCTTTAAACATTTTATCGCCCATAATTTTGCCGAAGTATAGGAAGATCTCTATGTCGTCATCTATAGGGTTAGGTATAGGAAGTGCTTGGATAGGTCTAGGCATATGGGTTTTCAGTAAATTCCCCATATTACCCTCGAATGAGACAAATTTATCCTTTGCCGCAGCCATAGGGTGGTTCATATGGACTTATCTAACTGAGATACCTTTCCTTCTTCTGCTCGTTCCACCGATAATCAAAATAGTTTCTAATGCTTTCAATATTTGATCTAGAGGAATAGAACTAGGGTAAACTTATTATTATTATTATTATTATTATTTAACTTACCTTTTTGTGGGAGGACTAGGGGCCCAATGGAGCCTTTGGATCCTGGATGCCGGGTAAATCGTTGCAGGGAGATTCCTCCTAGCCCAGCCAAGTGGGTTCCTGCTCCCGGGAACCTCACCCCTTGCTCCAGGGCCGGCAACACTCCCCACCACCCTTAAGCAACGTGGATCCGAATAAATGAGGGTGTGGTAACTCACGGATTTGCCTTTTAATGGTTTTCCACCTTAGAAAAGTATAAAAACACCCCTTTTACTATTTTCCATAGGTTTAGAGGGTTTAACTCCTTGGCAAAGGTCGGCACCAGCATCAGGATGAAAAGCGACATACTCCGCTGGGTAGACGAGAAGGTCGAGGAATCCGTCTTCGCGAGCAGAATCCATGCCTTCGAGTACGCCGTAAGGCAGCTGATGAAGAGTGAGCGACGGCAAAGAGGCTGAATATTTCAACATAACACAACGTGATGCAAGATATATAAACCTCCAACTACAACTTAACGATAGAGATGGTAAGGTTCGAGAATCTAAGCATAGAACAGATAGACGTGGAAGAGGGGATCAGGCAGACCCTAGAGAGGGAGCCCCTAGATGAGCTCGCAGCCTCCATCGCCCAGCACGGCGTCCTCCAGCCACTCGTCGTCGAGCCCGGCGAGGGGGGGAGATACAGCCTCCAGATAGGGATGAGGCGTTTCGCCGCCGCGAAGATGGCTGGCCTGGAGAAGGTCCCCGTGATAATCCTCGACGGCCCCCTCGGCGCCGAGGATTCCCTCGCAGTGAGGCTCGTCGAGAACATCCACAGGGAGGACCTGGACCCGATAGACGAGGCCGAGGCCTACGCTGCCCTCAGGGAGATGGGAGTCAAGGTCTCAGAGATAGCCAAGAGGGTGGGCAAGGAGAGGACGTATGTCAGCCACTCGATGAGGCTCCTCGGGCTGCACCCCGGGGTGAGGGAGGCCGTCAGGCAGCAGAACATCCCCAGGGAGCACGCACTCGCCCTCCTGAGGCTGGAGCCTGAGCAGCAGATGGAGCTGGCGAGGGAGATCATGGAGGGGGGGCTGACTACGGTGGAGGCGAGGGACAGGGTCAGGGAGCTCCTGGGTAAGGAGCTGAAGTGGCGACTCGTGCCCATAAGAATCGAGCCCAGCGTGTACGACAGGCTCGTCCAGATCGCCCCCGACGGGGACGTGGCAGAGCTGCTGAAGCAGGCCATAGAGAAGCTACTCTCAGAGATTAACCAATAATCTTATTTATAAGCGATAAGACCATAATTTTCTTTCTAACATCATTACTCAACATCCTAAAAACATAGTTCCCTAGAAAAATGTTAA
>DATKWN010000101.1:0-3062 GCA_035529515.1 Candidatus Krumholzibacteriaceae bacterium
CGCGCTAGACAAGGCGCTGGGTAAGGCCAAGTACACGGCCGACTACATACCGAAGGGCACCGCCCTCCTCAAGGTCTACAGGAGCACCGTGCCCCACGCCCGTATAAAGAGCATAGACACAGCCGAGGCCATGGAGGTGCCCGGCGTCGAGGCGATATACACCGGCGCCGACGTGACGGGCAACAACCAGATAGGCTACGCGCTGCCCGACCAGCCTTTCCTCAACGACGAGAAGGTACACTTCATCGGTGACCCCATCGCCCTGGTCTGCGCCAGAGACGAGTACGCGTTGGAGAAGGCCTTCCAGAAGATTAGCGTCGAGTACGAGGAGCTGCCGGCGATGCTGGACATCGACGCCTCCCTCTCCGAGGACGCGGTCGACATCCACGAGGGCGGGAACATAGCGCTCACCACCAAGATAAGGAAAGGCGACACCGAGAAGGGGTTCAGCGAGGCGGACGTGGAGGTAGAGGAGACCTACTGGAGCCCCTACCAGGACCACATGTACATCGAGACGGAGGCCGCGTACGCCGTCCCCGAGTCTGGCAAGGTGACCGTCATATGCAACGGCCAGAGCCCGTTCCTGATCAGGGAGAAGGTGGCTCACGTCCTCGGCTGGAGCCTCAACCAGGTAAGGATAATACAGGCCCTTACGGGCGGCGCCTTCGGCGGCAAGGACGATCAGGGGCCGTTGGTGTCGGCGTACGCTGCCTTCGCCGCCACGAAGCTGGGGAAGCCGGTGGCTCACATCTGGGATAGGACCGAGTCCGTCTCCTACAGCAACAAGCGGTTCCCCGCTAGGATCAAGTACAGGTCGGGCGCCACCGAGGAAGGTAAGGTGACCGCAGTGGAGGTGGATATCACGCTGGAGTGTGGCGCCTACGCTAACAGGGCGCCGTTCTGGCTCTGGAGGCAGACGGCCCACGCCGCAGGGCCCTACGAGGTCGACAACTGCAGCGTAGACGGGCGAGCCGTCTACACCAACAAGGTGTACGGTGGCAGTTTCAGGGGATTCGGCAACCTCGCCATCCACTTCGCCGCCGAGAATCAGATGGAGCGATTGGCGTACGAACTGGGCATAGACCCCATAGAGTTCAGGCTCAGGAACGTGCTCAGGGTCGGCAGCAGGACCACCTGCGACCAGGTCCTCGACCACAGCGTCGGCATAGAGCAGTGCCTCAAGGCAGTGAGGGACGCCTCCGATTGGAGCAGCCACAGAGAGCCGGCGTGGGAAGGCACCAAGGTCCGGGGCTACGGCGTCGGCCTCGCGTACCACGGCATCAGCACAAGCCGCAGCACCCCCGACTGGAGCGCCGCCAGCATCCTCCTAAACCAAGACGGCAGCGTAACCTACAGGACGGGTATCGTCGAGATAGGACAGGGCAGCCCCTTCGGCCACGTAAAGATCGTCAGCGAGATCATCGGGGTGCCCCCCGAGAAGATACGCATCGAGCTTCCGGACACCGACAGCACCCTCAACGCCAAGCCCACCCACGGCAGCCGTGGCCTCATGCTGGGGGGCACAGCAGCCGCCAAGGCCGCCCTCAAGCTCAGAGAGAACATGGTGGCATGCGCCGCCGAGTTGTTCGAGATTTCAAGTGAAAGGATCCGGCTAGCCGACGGCAGAGCCTACGACGAGAAGGACCCCGCGACGAGCATCAGCGTCACGGAGCTCGCCGAGGAGATGTACAACCGCGGATACGACCCGGGCGCCTACGGCTACTTCAAGGCGCCGAAGCGGTTCTTCGACCCCGAGACGGGGCTGGGAGTCAACTACAGCGTCTACACCTTCGCCGCCACCGTAGCTGAGGTCGAGGTGGACACCGAGACAGGGGAGGCCGCCGTCCTCCGCGTGTGGCCAGCCATGGACTGCGGCAAGGCCATCGACCCGTTGATGATAGAGGGCCAGATCGAAGGCGCCATAAGCCAGGGCATGGGCTTCGCCCTCATGGAGAACATGGAGCTCAGGGACGGACTGGTGATCAACCCGGGCTTCAAGGACTATATCGTCCCGAGCAGCATGGACACGCCACAGATAGAGCCCAGCATCATAGTGGAGGAGCCCTACAGGCACGGCGCCTTCGGCGCCAAGGGAGTGGGGGAGCCGGCGATAATCAGCGTCGTCCCCACCATCACGAACGCTATCCACCACGCCACCGGCCTCTGGTTCAACACCATACCGGTACGGCCGTGGACCATGCATAAGGCGCTGAAGGAGGCGGAGCCATGAGGCCGCTGCCCAAGTTCCAGTACCACGCGCCGAAGACGCTCGCGGAGGCGGTTCAGCTCATGGATACGCTTGAGAACGCCAAGCCGGTGATCGGAGGAACAGATCTTGTTCCCCTCCTCAGGGAGGCCGCGTGCAGTCCATCACACCTGGTCGACCTGAACAACGTGGCGGAGCTGAACTACGTGAAGGAGGAGGATGGCTTCATATGCGTCGGCGCCACGGCGACCCACAGCCAGGTAGCCGCCAGCGAGTTGATGCGTAATGCCCCGGCGGTCGTCGACGCTGTGTCACGGATAGGGAGCCCCCAGATAAGGAACCGGGGCAGCATAACGGGAAACCTCTGCAACGCGTCCCCCGCCGCCGACTCGGCGCCGCCCCTGCTGGTATACGACGCCGAGGTAAAGATCGTGTCCATCGGCGACACAGCCATCATCCCCCTACCGGAGCTCTTCGCCGGTCCCAAGATTAACAGCCTCGAGCCCAACGAGCTAGTCACGGAGATAAGGTTCCCAGTCCCTCCAATATCGTCCTCATCTTCCTTCAAACGGATATCCCGCAGGAGGGCGTTCACGCTCTCCGTCGTGAGCGCAGCGGCCTACGTCGAGTTGGATGGCGGCGTATGCACTGAGGCTAGGGTCGCCTTCGGCTCGGTGGCCGAGACCCCTATAAGGGCTTCCGGGGTGGAGGAACTCCTCACCGGTGAAGAGATGAATAATCAAACGATATCTGAGGCCGCCGAGGCCGCGAAGCAGAGCGTCGCCCCGATCACTGATGTGCGAGGAACAGCGGAGTACAGGAGAGACATGTGCGGGGTGCTGCTTAAGAGGGCGCT
>DATKWN010000102.1:0-26489 GCA_035529515.1 Candidatus Krumholzibacteriaceae bacterium
GTTCAATACAGAAACCCAGTTTCGTGAGGGCCGCAGAGTTGGGACTGATCGAAGTCAAGGACCTGAAGTATACCTACCCCCACTCTGAGAAACCCGTCCTCATGGACATCTCCCTCACGGTACAGCCCGGGGAGTTCATACTTCTGACGGGCCCCAGCGGCTGCGGTAAAACCACCTTCTGCAGATGCCTGAACGGCCTCGTGCCCAAGTTCTATAGCGGCGTCATGGAGGGAACCGTAAAGATCGCTGGCTTGGACACGAGAGAAAACCCCATCATGAGGCTGGCACAGCACGTCGGCCTCATATTCCAGAACCCGGACAACCAGATATTCGCCCTAACCGTCGAGAAGGACATCGCCTTCGGCCTAGAGAATCTGGGTGTATGCAAAGATAAGATGTACAAGGAGATCGAGTGGGCGGTCGAGACCACAGGTCTTCAGCAACTGCGGCAGCGGGCCACCCACGAGCTTTCCGGTGGCCAGAAACAGAGGCTTACCATCGCCTCCGTGCTCGCCATGCGCCCAGAGATCATCGTCATGGACGAGCCCACCGCCTTCCTAGATCCCGTCGGCGCGGAGCACATCTTTTCGGTGCTGGATCATCTCAACAAGGAACTGGGCATCACCATCATACTCATCGAGCACAGGATGGATCTCGCCGCCAAATACGTAGACAGGATGATAGTGTTCAACAAAGGCAGGGTCGTCAACGACGGAGAACCCGCCAAGGTGTTCGCCGACGACCAGACCCGCCTACTGGGCGTAGGCATTCCCCGAGTCTTCGAGCTCGCTAGGAGACTTAGCTCCAGAGGCGTTCATTTCAATAGACTCCCTGTCTCTGCGGATCAGTTTTACGACGAGTTCAAGACAAGGCTTCCAGATGATATTAGACGTGAAGCCGAGGGGTTCGACGACTTATCCGAGTTCACGGGTGAGTACCACCACCACCCGGCTATTGAGGTGAAGGACGTATGTTTTACCTACGCCGGCGGCATAGATGCCCTCAAAGACGTCTCCCTGACGATCTATCACGGAGACTACGTGGCAATAATGGGGGAGAACGGCGCCGGGAAGACGACCCTCGTGAAACACTTCAACGGCCTGTTGAAGCCCTCCAGTGGCGAGGTGGTTGTCGACTCCGTGGACGTCTCGACTAAAAGCGTCGCCCAGTTGGCAAGGAAGATTGGGCTTGTGTTCCAGAACCCGGACGACCAGCTCTTCGAGGAGACGGTGGAGAAGGAGATAGGCTTCGCCCTCAGAAACTTCGGCTTCGACGAGTCCGTGATAGAGCAGCGGGTTACATGGGCGTTGAACCTCTTGGATCTCACCGAGTATAGGCAAAAGAGCCCGTTCATCTTGAGCGGAGGCGAGCGGAAAAGGGTGGCTCTAGCATCGGTTCTGGCCTGGGACCCAGACATTCTGGTGCTGGACGAGCCGACGATAGGCCAAGATTATGGGCAGAAGGAGAGGCTCAGGCACTTCCTCACCCATCTGCGGTCGCAGGGCAAGACCGTAGTCATCGTCACCCACGACGTGGAGTTCGTGGCGGAGAGTCAGCCCAGGATAGTGTTAATGGCCGGCGGACGCGTCGTGGATGACGGCGCCTCGAAGAAGGTAATGACCCGCCCGGAGATCCTCAGAAGCTGCAGCGTCGCCCAGCCGGAAATAACGCGGCTCTTCGATAAGCTCTCAAGCCACGGACTACCAAAGGACGTGCTGGACGTCGACGAGGCGTTCGACATCCTCATGAGAAACCTGGGAGGAGTGACTCCATGAGCCTTCTCGAGAGCCTGCGATTCACACGCGGCGACACCTTCATCCACAACATGGATCCGCGGGTGAAGTTCCTCTTAACCCTCGTCTCCTTCGCGGCGTCTGTCATGTTCCTCGAGCTAGTGCCGCTCATAGTGATCTTCCTGGTACAGCTGCCCCTGATCGTAGCCGCGAAAGTCGTGAGCGAGTGGTATAAGAGCGTTAAAGGAGCCTCAGTGATCGCGGTCATCATATTCGCGTCGAACATGCTGAGCTTCTACTACTTCAGGGACAGGCAGCTTACCTGGGCACTCGTAGAGTACAGCCTAGCCCTCACCGTCCGGTTCATCACCCTCATCACGTCGTTCTCCGTCTTCTTCCTGACAACCTCGCCTGACAAGCTGAGCCTCGCCTTGGAGAAGGCTAGGATCCCATACGAGTTCAACTTCGCCTTCATAACCGCCATCCGTTTCGTGCCGGTCCTCGCCGACGAGGCCCAGACAATAATGGACGCACAACGATCCAGGGGCCTGGAGCTCGACAAGGGTAACTTCATCACGAGGGTTAGGAACTACATCCCCATCCTGCTCCCCCTGATCATCAACTCCATCCGCAGGAGCCTCGAGCTGGCGGAGGCCATGGAGTCTAGGGCCTTCGGCGCCACTGAGGACAGGACGAATATATACGAGCTCAGCATGAGGGGCTCAGACTACGCGGTGCTTTTCATTGTCTTACTCTGCCTTGGAGTCATGGTATACGTGAAGCTTTACTTGCCCCCATTCTCGGGCCTTCTTGGGGAAGGGTTAATAATTTAGCTTTTATTTTTAAAGCCCTTTTACGTCAAGAAAATACAAAAAGAATGATTTATATATTATCTATTCACACCATTTGCGAATAATGACTATAATTACAGATGCCCAGAATAAAAGCCATCGAGCGGGCTCTCACAAGACACAGCCCGTGAGCGTCTATGGTCACGCGTCAGGTGAATAACTTGGAGCCTAGAAAGGTACAGAAAGTCGGGTACTCAACCCTCTCCGTCTCCATCCCCATGAACTGGGCGAAGAAGACGGGGATCCAGAAGGGTGACGTGGTGTTCATCTCGGAGGATAACGACGGCGCCCTCAGGATTACACCGGAGCCCACCAAGGCTGAGGACAGCAGCGTATACGTGGTGAACGTGGACAACTGCGACAACACCAAGGTGCTCGAGAGGGTGATCGTCGGTAACTATGTCCTCGGAAGAAACGTCATCAGAGTAGAGAGCTCCAGAAGACTCATGAGGGAGCAGATAGAGAGCATAAGGCAGGTAACACAGAGGCTCCTCGGCATCGGCATAATCGAGGAGAGCGAAAGGCACCTACTGCTCCAGTGCAGCATAGACCCCAAGAACTTCCCGTTGGAGACCGTAATAAAGCGCCTCTACGTCATCACGAGCATAATGTTCAAGGAGAGCATCGACGCCCTCATCGACAGAGACATGGAGCTGGCCAGGGACGCCATCACACGCGAATACGAGGCGGACACCATCTTCTGGCTCCTCGCCCGCCTCCTCGCCGGCGCTCAGCAGTCAAGGCTGATCTCCGAGGCCATCGGCATCATAGACCCGATGGAGGTGGTTGAGCACAACCTCATCGCGTGGTACTTGGAGATGATCGCGGACAGGCTAAACGCCATGGCCGGCAACATCATCTCCTTGGAGGAACGGAGGGACGACAGCGACGAGGACCTCATAGAGAGGCTGAGCCAGATCGGCATGATCTGCTTCACCATGTTCGACCAGGCAATGAAGAGCATGTTCGACAGAGACCTGAAGCTTGCCAGCGACGCCGTGGATCTCTACGAGGCAGTCGGTCGGGAGGAAGAATCCTTACTGAACGAGTTCCAGGCGAACCACGACCCTGAAGTCTCTGCGTACGTCAACGAGATCGCGTGGGAGCTTAGGATAATCGCGGAGTATGCCACCACCATAGCGACCATCAGCATAGACAACGTGCTCAAGAACGACAACGAGATCTGCTCCATCGAGGAGAGAGAAGAAGCGTAAGAACTCTCCTAACATTTTATCGATAATAGCATCGACATACGCAGCGTTTTTTATTCCTATGTGAATCGTAAATGGTTTTACGATTGTAGGATTCACAGTTTTTTCGTAACAACGTTTCGCACTTTTTCCAAGAAAGTATCGGGGTAAATGGGCTTTAGAAACACTTCACATATGCTAAAACCCAGCTCATTTTCAATGTTTGATACGTCCGAATATCCTGAGAAAAACATGAATCTAATATTTTCATTGATTTTGTGTAAAACCTTGGCTACCTGAACTCCTGTAGAGTCCTCTAAAATATAATCCAAAATGGCAAAATGGATGTCTTTCTCCTTGACAATGTTCTCTGCTTCCACTCTGTTGCTCCCTGTATAAACGTTATATCCCTCTGATTCCAGTAAATACTTCAAGCTGTCTCTGATGTCCCGTTCATCGTCCACGAGAAGTATGTTGAACTCCATCTTCATCAAACCTTGGTTAAATTACATATGCATGTTCTAGATGTGAGCAGTAGAGTTTCACTGGCATAGTGATTTTCTTTTTTCATCATACTTCCACGTCTCTTTCCGGGGGGGTAATTTTATAATAAGAACCCGGCGGAACGCTCTGGAACCCTGTGGAACCAAGGTTTTTTAGCTAGACACAAATTCAATGGTCCACTATCGAGCTATCTTTAAGCCCTTCCTCCTCCAGTCTCCTCATCACTCTCCACGTCTTGGATTCACTTATTCAATCTAGTGCGCTCGGTAGGGACCACCTCAAAAACTTGTTTCAACAATCAGTTAGTATATTTTAAAAATAGTTTTAACCTAGTAGCAGTCTATTTTCGGATCGTTATGAGCTTCGTAAAGGAAGTCTCTTCATGGATTCTCCAAGGGATCGACCGCATCATACAAGACGCCAGCGACGAACAGGTTGAGGGAATGATCCAGCACATACTGCAGGCGAAGGACAAGAAGGTCCTCGTATTGGGAAGTGGTAGAAGCGGCTTCGTCGGAAGAGCCTTCGCTTTGCGACTCATGCAGAGCGGCTTCAGCGTCTACGTCAGCGGTGAGACCATCGCGCCTGCGTTGAGCCCAGGCGACCTCATACTGGCTATTTCTGGGTCAGGCACCACCAAGGTCGTCGTGACGCAGGCGGAGATAGCCAAAGAGATGGGTGCAAAGGTGATCTCATTGACGTCTCATCGTGACAGCAGGCTAGGCCAGCTCTCCGACCACGTGGTAGTGATAAAGGGCAGAACCAAGGAGGCGGTGGACATCGACTTCGTCCGCCGCCAGATAACCGGCGAATACGACATGGCGCCCCTGGGGACCATGTTCGAGCTGAGCGCCTTGGTGTTCCTCGACGGCGTGATCGCCGACATAATGAAGAGGCTAGGACAGAACGAGATAGACCTCAAGAGACGGCACGCCCACACCCAGTGAAGAATACAGTGATCACATATCAGGCTCAAAGGTCTACCGGATCATTGATGAGAATAGACTAGACACCGAGAGGTTCGGCATCGAAGACTACATCAAGTCTATAAAGGTATGTGCTAGGTCATCATATACCTGTGCGGCTGAACCATCCCACCCTGCCTGTATATATCTCAACTTTATGTAATTATCGAACGTTTTTGACTATATAGATCAAAGGATTAGGTGAACACAGATTTTACGGATGGAAAGGGTTTAAAAGACCCCTGCAGGTGTCTATAGTCAACTTACGGTAAAAAGGATTAGATCATTAATGCCACGGTTCAAGCAGACGGAAGAGATCTTGAAGCTGATGCATGACCAGGAGAAGGTCCGGAACATCGGAATCATCGCCCACATCGACCACGGGAAGACGACGATGAGCGACAGCCTCCTTGCCACGGCCGGGCTTATGGCGCCTGAGAGGGCTGGGGAGGCCCGGGCCCTCGACTATCTCGAGGAGGAGCAGAGGCGAGGCATCACCATCAAGGCGGCGAACATCAGCCTCCTTTACGAGGAGGGCGGCGACCAGTATGTCATCAACCTCATCGACACCCCCGGTCACGTGGACTTCTCGGGCAAGGTAACCAGGGCCATGAGGGCGTTGGACGGCTGCGTCCTTCTGGTGGACGCCGTGGAGGAGTTCCAGATAATGACCGAGATTAGGCTCAGGGTCGCCTTGGAGGAGTTCGTTAAGCCAGTCTGTTACATAAATAAGTTCGACAGGCTCATAAAGGAGCTCAAGATGGACCCTGACTCCATCCAGAAGAAGCTCCTCAGGATCATCAACAAGTTCAACGAGATCGTTCAGACCTATGGATCTGACGAGATCAAGAACGAGTGGACCATCAACGCAGCGAAGGGCGAGGTAGCCTTCGGATCAGCCCTCGACCGGTGGGGTTTCACCCTGCCCAAGCTACAGGAGAAGGGGCTTACGCTCCCGGACATCATACAGAAGTACAAGGAAGGAAAGCTGGAGGAGCTTCAGGAGATGCTTCCCCTCAGCGAGGCAATCCTGGGGATGGCTGTGCACCTGCTGCCCAACCCAAAGCAACATCAGCCGAGGAGGATCAGGCACATCTGGAAGGGGGACGAGGAGTCAGTCATGGGAAAGAACATGCTCGCCGTCAACCCAAACGGGCCCCTCGTCATCTGCATATCCAACGTAATCATCGATCCCCAAGCCGGCGTAATCAGCACTGGACGCGTTTTCAGCGGAACAATCAGGAGAGGCGACCACCTCAACTTGGTCGGCGCGGAGAAGTGGGCGAAGGCCCAGCAGATCAGCATCTACATGGGTGCGTACCGCGAGATCGTCGACGAGATACCGGCTGGAAACATCGTGGCTATCATGGGGCTCAGCGAGGCCAGGGCAGGCGAGACAATAGTCTCGGACGACATCAAGGACACCGCAACGCCTTTCGAGTCGATAAAGTACGTCTCGGACCCGGTGCTCACCATAGCCGTGGAGCCTAAGAAGCCCACGGATCTACCCCGTCTCATCGACGCCCTCCAGAAGATGAGCATACAGGACCCCAACCTCGTGACCACCATCAACCAGGAGACCGGCGAGTACCTCCTGGCGGGCATGGGCGAGCTGCATCTGGAGATCGCAGTCAAGGACATCAAGAGCCAGTACAACCTTGACATCATCCAGAGCGAGCCCACGGTGGTATACCGCGAAGCCATCAGATATGAAGTCGGGCCCTTCATGGGTAAGAGCCCCAACAAACACAACAGGGTCTTCTTCAACTTCAAGCCTCTGGACGAGAACATCGTTCAGCTCATCCGTGACGGCGAGCTCAGCGAGATACTGAGCTCCAGCCGAAGGGAGGAGGTCCTCAGAGAAAAGGCAGGCTGGACCCTCCGCGAAGCACGGCGGGTGTTCGCCATCAACGAGAACGCCAACATGATGATCGACACCACCGTCGGCATCCAAGGCCTCAGGGAAGTAAAGCAGCACATAAGCGGAGGCTTCCAGTGGGCCCTCGGAAACGGGCCCCTGGCGGGCGAGATAGTCCGCGGCCTACTAGTAGACATGGTCGACATCAAGCTCCACGAGGACCCGGTGCACCGTGGCCCTGCTCAGATGATGCCGGCGGTGCGGCAGGCATTATTCGCAGGCATACTTAGCGCCGACCCGACGCTGCTGGAGCCCATATACAAGATACAGGTGCGTGTACCCGCCAGCGAGATGGGCGAAGTCACCGGTCTACTCAGCAGGAAGAGGGGGAGCATCCACAACGTTGAGCAGGACGGCCCCATAGTCAACGTCACAGGCATGGTGCCGGTGAGCGAGACGCTGGGCTTCAGCCAGGAGATGCGATCCGCCACGAGCGGGACGGCGTTCTGGCAGATGACCTTCGACCACTGGTCGCCCGTCCCTGACAGCATGCTGCCCGACATGATAAAGAAGATCAGGACGAGGAAAGGCCTAAGCCCAGACCCGCCGAGGGCCAGCGAGTACATCGTCCGCGAGTAGCACCCAACATTTTTCCTCTCCTTTCTACATACCTAACTTAACTCAGAGGTAACTACGGTATGTTCAGGAATCGTCAACAGCTCATCGAGAACGCGTCGACGGAGAAGCTCCGTAAGATGAGGGTCGACGCGTTGACAGTGATGGAGGCAGCGCTAAACGCGGTGGACCCGATGAACGCGGTCATGGAAAAGCTGCAGGTGATCGACGGAAACGTCGTCGTCGACGGCTTCACGAAGCCCCTCGACGACGTCAGGAGAGCCTTGGTTGTGGGAGGGGGAAAAGCCGGGGGCCCCATGGCAGAGGCTGTTGAATGCATCCTCGGAGACAGGGTGGAGGGGGGAGTCGTGAATATACTCAGGGGCACCGAAGCCCGGTACCGCGTAGACCGGGTGAGGCTAAACCAGGCGTCTCATCCAGTCCCGGATGATGAGGGAGTGAAGGGGGTCCAGGACATGATGAGGCTCACCTCGAACCTTTCACCAGACGACCTGGTTTTAGCCCTCATATCGGGCGGCGGCTCCGCGCTTATGCCGTTACCGGCTGACGGCGTCTCGCTTGAGGATGTTCAGGACGTGACTAGGAGATTGCTTAGCGCGGGGGCCACAATCAACGAGATGAACGCGGTAAGGAAGCACCTATCCGCCTTCAAGGGGGGACAGCTCGCCGCCAACTGTTACCCGGCTACGGTGGTCAGCCTCATATTATCCGACGTCGTCGGGGACCCTTTGGACACCATCGCCTCCGGGCCGACCGCGCCGGACGCCTCGACTTACGAGACGGCGCACGATGTTTTAAACAGGTATGGAGTTTGGGGCTCCGCGGGTCCTGCGGTAAAGAGAAGGATCGAGTTGGGTCTTGAAGGAAAGGTGGCTGAGACCCCGAAACCCGGTGACCCCGTCTTCGAGAAGGTTCACAACGTCGTCGTCGCCAATAACCTCAAAGCAGCTAGGACGGCGGCGGATAAGGCTGAGAAGCTTGGCTACAGCACCAGAGTAATTAGCACATTCGTTGAGGGCGAGGCGCGCCACGTTGGCACGGTGTACGCCGGGCTGGCGAGAAGCATCTTCATGAACGACATTCCTGTACCCAAGCCAGGGGCTCTTCTGCTCGGCGGCGAGACCACCGTCACCGTCATAGGCCCAGGCATAGGAGGGAGGAACCAGGAAGTCGCTCTTAGCGCACTCATGAAGATCGCTGGTCAAGACTGCGTCGTCTTAGCCCTCGGCACGGATGGGATCGACGGGCCCACAGACGCAGCCGGGGCCATCGTAGACGGCGCGTCGCTCAGTAGAGCTCAATCCAAGGACTTGGACCCTGTAAAGTATCTTAGGAGCAACGACTCTTACAGTTTCTTCGAAGCCTTGGGCGACGCCGTCTTCACGGGCCCAACAGGCACCAACGTCAACGACCTGACGCTGATCCTTGTCGCTTGAGGTAATGTGATGCGTTCAACTACACATAGAAAACAGGCGATCGAGGGGATGAAGGAACTTCTACTCGAGATCAGCGGCTTGGTTGACGTCATCCTAGTCGAGGGGCCGAGGGATGTGGAGTCTCTAACGAGGCTGGGGTACACCGGGAAGATCGTTACATGTGCTGCTACCAACGTCAACGACTATGACTTGATGACGGAGGTCTCGGGTAAGTATCGACGTGTTCTGATCCTCACAGATTTCGATCAGGAGGGGCTTATGCTTAACCGACGTTTCGCTGAGATACTGGAGCATGAAGGCGTTGTGGTCGAGAAGGGGCTTAGGAGGATGGTGGGCAGACTCACCGCGGCCCTCGGCGTATACGCAATAGAGTCCCTGGACAACATCATGGACGCCGTAGGCCGTGACGTTTAGAGTGTTCTTATAAAGAGCCCCGCATTCAGTGTCTTGTCTATCTATGACCGAGCAGCTAACCGAGAAGGGCCAGACGAAGCAGTCAAAGGCAATACTCTGCATGCTTAAGACCGACGTCCACGACCACACCATATACAGGATCAAGCTGGACGAGCTCAACAGCCTCGTCGAGACCCTCGGAATAGAGGTGGTCGGCGAGGTGATCCAGAGCAGGTACAGGCCCTTCTCCAAGTTCTTAATCGGCAGCGGCAAGGTGAAGGAGCTCGGGCGGAAGGTGAGGAGGCTCGGAATCGACCTCGTCATCTTCTACAACATCATCAAGAGCAGCCAGAAGCTGAACCTCATCCGTGCGCTGAACTGCGACGTCATCGACCGCTACGAGCTGACCCTAGAGATATTCGACCAGATGGCGTCCGACCGACTCAGCAAGCTCCAGATACAGGCAGCGCGGCTGGAGAAGCAGGCCCCCTTCTACAAGCTCCAGGCCTCCATCAACTACAGGTACGACAGGCCTTTCTTCCGGGCCGGCGGCGAGTACGCGTTCCACGGCCAGATGCGGGAGCTGAGCAGGAACCAGGCCAGGGTTCGCGAGGATATCGATAGGCTCATCGAGGAGAAGAACCAGCGTATATGGAACAGGCGGAAGCTCGGGTACCCGGTGATCTGCATCGCCGGGTTCTACAACGCCGGTAAGACCAGTCTATTCAACGCCGTGACGGGGGACAACAAGCCAGTCAGCGACAGACCCTTCACGACGCTCTCCAGCAAGTACCAGAGAAGGTTCATCGATCATGAGACCACCGTGCTGTTCATCGACACCATCGGGTTCGTCATCGACGTCGACCCGCGGCTCATCCAGAGCTTTAAGCTGAACCTCCTCGACATCCGTAGCTCGGACATCGTCATACTGCTGCTGGAGATCACCGATCCCTCGCTGACATTGCAGATGAAGCTCACCGAGGGGGTCAGGCTGCTGAAGGATATCGGGGTGTCTCGTGACCGCATAGTCATAGTCTTCAACAAGCTAGACAAGGCGCCCGAGATGGAGGAAAGGATCGCCGAGGAACTCAGCCTCGAACAGCTGGGAATCCCCTGGATAGCGATATCCGCCTTAAAGCGCAGGAACCTCCAGGAGATGCTTCACATGATAGCCGACAGGCTGAGGAGGTTCAAGGAGAACCCGTCCGAGCCCGAGGAGCTGTCAGTATTCCAGAGAACCGAGACCGCTATAAACCGGCTGCTAGAGCACTACCCTGTAGACTATGTTCCGAGAGGCTACGACCCATTCCGGGGATTGGTCTCGACTATACTGAGCCAGAACACTAACTCAAAGAACCAGAGGACCGCGTTCAGCCGCCTCGAAGAATCCGTAGGGATAACTCCATACAGGATAGACGCGGCGTCAGAGGAACAGGTAGTCGAAGCCATCAAACCCGCGGGGATGTACAACCAGCGGACACGCACCCTCAAGGCTGTGAGCAGGGAGATCATCGAGAAGTACGGCGGAGACCTCCAGTCCGTCTTCGACATGACGTTTCCGGAGGCAAGGGACAGGCTCATGGAGTTCCCCGGCGTGGGTGCGAAGACGGCTGACGTCGCCCTGATGTTCGTGGCGAACCACCAAGTCATTCCAGTGGACCGTCACATCGAACGGGTGTCCAAGCGTCTTGAGATAGTGCCCCCGAAGGCAGGCTACGAGGAAGTAAGCAGGGCGCTGGAGGATGGTTCGACTCCTGATAGATTCAGGAATGTACACCTCTCCATGATACGTTTCGGCAGAGAGACCTGTAAAGCCCAGAGACCGCGTTGCAGCGAGTGCGTGCTGAACGACATATGCCCCTACCCAGAGAAGGCTGGAATAGACTTATCTGAAACCGAGCACGCTGACCAGTGAATATTACATGTTCAAGAACTTGAATCGTAACTTAATCCTACTTTTCGCTTTGAACATCGCGTTCGGCCTCACGATGCAGCTCATAAACCCATTGTTCTCTCTGTTCCTTGAGGAGGAGGGGGCCAACGAGGTTCAGAACGCCATGGTGATCTCCGCCGGAAACCTTGTTGCGACCATGCTCATGCTGCCCAGCGGCCTCCTGATAGACAGGGTAGGTAAGAAGACTCTGCTATTGTTCGGTGCGGGGCTATCAACTGTCTCGATATTCCTGTTATCGATGGTGAACAGCTGGGTCACCGTGTTCCCACTGTGCCTGTTGTTCAGCATGGCCGGGGCCTTCTTCGTTCCCTCCAGGATGGCCATGATCACCGAGAACACCGATTCACATAACAGATCCTCGACCTTCGGTGTGATGAACATGGCTTGGCCAGTCACCGGCATAATAGCGCCGACGCTAAGCGGCTACCTGGTGGAGTATTTCAGCTGGAGACACGTGTTCCTAATCGCTGGGGCCATCAACGCGTTGAGCCTCATACCTACTTACATGATAAAGAGGAAGGGAGCATACAAGACAAAGACCAAGAAATCCTCGTTCAGAGACGTGTTCAGACCAGAAGTGTTTCCGACCCTGGCGTCCTTCTTCGTCTTCCATCTACTGATGACGACGGGGCTGGGCGGAGTAAACATGATCCTGCCTCTATACCTTGGAGACGTGCATGGGCTATCTCCAACCTTAATCGGGTTCTTTTTCACGGCACCGAGCATCGTCATGTTGTTCACACAGGTCCCATCCGGCACCTTGGCTGAGAGGTTCGGCAAGAAACGGTGGATACTATCATGTATAGTCCTGATACCTTTCTTGTACCTCTCTTGGATGTTCACCGAAAACTGGGTCGTCATGCTCGTGATGTACTCGCTGCTGTTTGGTCTGTGGAGTATGACATGGCCGGCCACACTTACTCTTCTGTCTGACAACGTACCAGACGATATCCTAGGGGCCGCGTTCGGTGTGAGGATGACCGGCGTCCGAATGGGATTCACAGTAGGGCCCCTCATCGGGAGCTACCTGTACGGCACGTATTACCCGTCGAGCCCATTCCTCGGCGCCGCAGGGTTCACGCTACTAGCCGTGATCGTCGCGTATACTCTGCGGGACCATGTTCGTGAGACTTAACTAAATTATACGCTTTTGATGTTCAAAACATGCCTCTTCACCGAGAATGCGTCTTCTTCCACACTTTACGAATCCTTTAAATCTGAGCCCTGTTGATTCTTTACAGCCTATAAAAATAGGAGTGTCTACACATGCCAAGAACAAGATCACCGAAGCGAGGGTCGCGGTCCTACTCGCCACGGAAAAAGGCGAGGAACGCTAACGGACGCGTCTCCTTCTGGCCAACCTTGGGCACAGAGCCGAGGCTGGTTGGCTTCGCTGGCTACAAGGCAGGCATGACCCACCTGTTCTACGTAGAGAATAGCAGACGAGTTCCCGAGTACGGTAAGGAGGTTAAAGCCCCCGCAACCGTCATCGACACTCCGCCTATGCTGGTCGTCTCCGTCAGGGCCTACGAGAAGACCTACGACGGGCTCAAGGCCATATCAGAGGCCTGGATGGCGAACCAGCCGAGAGACCTGTACAGGAGGATAAGCTTCGCGACGGATCCCCGTCCAGACGCCAAGCTGGCAGAGATCGAGAAAGACCTCGACAGGGTCGCCGAGATAAGGGTCATAGCGGCGACGCAGCCTAGGGAGGCCTCGGTCTCGAAGAAGGCCCCGGACCTTATGGAGATACCCGTGAGAGGAGGCTCCGTGGAGGAGCGGTTCAGCTACGCCAAGGGGCTTCTGGGCCAGACCGTCACAGTGCAAGACGTCTTTGAGCCCGGCGAGGGCATCGATGTCGTCGGCGTGACCAAGGGAAAGGGTTTCCAGGGCCCGGTCAAGCGCTGGGGGATCAGGATCCTCTCAAGAAAGTCTAGGAAGAGTAAGAGGGCGGTAGCCTCTATTGGGCCGTGGGTGCCGAGGGGCGTCATGCCTCAGGTGCCGAGAGCCGGCCAGATGGGCTTCCACAACAGGACCGAGTACAATAAACGGATAATGCTCATGGATGAAGACGTGGATCGCGTCAACCCCAAGAGCGGCTTCAAGAACTATGGCTTCGTGAAGGGCGATTACCTGCTCCTCAAGGGAAGCGTCATGGGGCCGTCCAAGAGGCTGATAAAGCTCAGGAAGACGGTTCGCAAGATAGGGTACCCCGAGGAGTCGCCGCAGATCACGTACCTTCACACCGAGTGGAAGAAGAGGGGCGTAGAGCAATGAAGGTCCCGGTACTCAACCTGAAGAACGAGAAGATCGATGAAGTCGAGGTACCCAAGGTCTTCGAGACTCCTGTGAGGCATGATGTAATCAAGCGGGCCGTCTTAGCTCTCCAGAGCACGAGGTTCCAGCCCCAGGGCAGGGACCCCATGGCTGGGAAGAGGACGACGGCCGAGTCGATGGGAACAGGCCATGGCATAGCCCGAGTCCCGCGGCTCAAGAGCGGAAGACGCGCCGCCTTCGGCGTAAGCATCGTAGGCGGCCACGCGGCTTTCCCTCCACGCTCGGAGAAGGTCATCGTGAAGCGGATCAACAAGAAAGAGAAGAGATTCGCCATTAGGTCGGGAATAGCAGCCACGGCTGTAAAGGAACTCGTAGAGCATAGAAACCACAAGGTAGCCGACGTGAAGCAGCTTCCCATCGTCATTGACGACGATATGGAGAGCCTAACCAAGACCAAGGAAGTAGCGGAGCTCTTCCAGTCCCTGGGAATCTGGGCGGACGTAGAGAGAGCCGACCGGAAGAAGACGAGGGCCGGGAAGGGCAAGATGAGAGGCCGCAGAAAGAAGACAGGGAAAGGGCCGCTCATCGTTGTGTCACAGGATAACGGAATATCCAAAGCAAGTAGAAACTTACCGGGGGTCGACATAGCCGACGTCCACAGCCTGAACGCGGAGCTTTTAGCCCCAGGGGCGCATCCGGGCAGGCTGGTGGTGTGGGGCAGATCGGCCTTCGAGAAGCTAGACGAGGTGTGGGGGGCCTAAGATGGAGGCGCACAAGGTAATCCAGTACCCCCTCATGACGGAGCGCAGCGTCAACATGATCGAGTACGAGAACAAGCTCGTGTTCATGGTGGACCGCAAGGCGACCAAACACATGATAGCGAAGGCTGTCAAGGAGCTCTACGAGGTGGAGGCAGAGACCGTAAATACCCTCATAACCAGGAAGGGCGAGAAGAAAGCCTTCATAAAGCTCAAAGACGAGTACGACGCGTCAGACGTCGCCATCCGTCTAGGAATACTGTAGGTGTGAACGATGGGTAAGAGGATAAAGGTACAGAGGAGAGGCCGCGGCACAAGCCAGTTCAGAGCCGCCAAGATGAACAAGATCGCACCAGCCAAGTACCCTACCCTAACAAACGAAAACAGGACAGGAACCATCAAGGAGCTTAACCACGAGCCGGGAAGAGGCGCCCCTCTTGCGTACGTCGAGTTCGAACCAGGGTCAGGGTTCTACTCTTCAGCCACCGAAGGAACATACGTCGACCAAGAGATAACAGTCGGACCTAACGCCCCCCTACAGGTGGGAAACGTACTCCCACTGGGAAGCATCCCCGAGGGAACCATGGTCAGCAACATCGAGCTGAGGCCCGGGGATGGCGGAAAGATAGCAAGAAGCTCGGGTAGCTTCGGTACAGTCATCGCTCACACCCGGACCCACACATCGGTGAGGGTTCCCTCCAAGAGGACAGTAACCATACACAACAATTCGCGAGCCACGATAGGGATCATCTCAGGGGCCGGACGCAGGGAGAAGCCATTCCTCACGGCAGGCGATAGAGTGCACGCCAAGAAGGCCAAGGGGCACAAGTACCCGGTGGCTCACGGCGTCAAGATGCCGGCCGCGATGCACCCCCACGGCGGAGGGCGCAAAAGGAGGCCAGGAAAGTCCACGACGGTGTCCAGGCATGCGCCTCCAGGCGCAAAGGTAGGGCTCATAGCCGCCAGGAACAGCGGAAAACGCCAGAGGAGGAGAAACTAAGGGTTATATAACCCCTATCTGTTAAGGTGAGTGAAAATGCCCAAGGACTTTAATTATCGCGGGAAGACCGTCGAGGAGCTTCAAGCCATGTCCATGGATGAGTTCATCCGGATCCTCCCATCGAGGATGAGGAGAAGCCTACGCCGTGGACTCAGCGCAGAGCAGAGGATAATCCTAGAGAGGCTGCGCAGACACTCGAACAAGCCTCTGAGGACACACGCGAGGGACATGATCATCCTCCCAGAGATGATCGGGAGATCGATCCACGTCTACACCGGGAAGGAGTTCAAAGAGGTCAATATAACCGAGAAGATGATCGGGCACTACCTAGGCGAGTACGCCATAAGCATGACCAGAGTGCGCCACGGCCGCCCAGGCATAGGGGCCTCTCGTAGCAGCATGTACATACCGCTGAAGTAGCTTCTATGTCATATTTACCTAAACTCCATTTATCCATATATTCCTCTCTTTATGATACACTCTTTTCTCATATCATTTTCCTCGCATTTTTAATGGAATCATTCAGGGTTCAACACCTTCTCGGGGATAGGTTTAATTACATGAACCTTTTTATATCAAGCCTCGATTCAGAATAGGCGAACGGTGCGAATATGCCAACCTGGAAATATTCGGTGCAAGGGCTCGACCCAGACAAGACTGCGTTAGCCAGCGGCAGAGATCTAAAGATAAAGCCGAAGGTTTCTAGAGAGATCTGTCACCACCTAAAAGGAATGAAGCTAGAGGACGCGAAAGGCTTCCTAGAGGACGTCATAGAGTTGAAGAAACCGGTGCCTTACTACAGGTATCGTGGGAAGATCCCTCACAGGAAGGGGCTGCAGGGACACGACGCCGGCAGGTTCCCAGAGAAGGCAGCGCAGGAGATCCTGAAGATCCTTGAATCCGTGGAGGCCAACGCCGAGTTCAAAGGGCTGTACGCCGGCAGGCTACGCATCATCCATATGGCCGCCCACCGTGCCAGAGTCATCAGGAAGTATATTCCAAGGGCCTTCGGCAGAGCCTCACCCTACTTCAATCACATGACCCATATTGAGGTCGCAGTTGAGGAGTACTAATGTCGGTTGTAAAACGAATAATACAGGATAGCATCGAGCGCGTAAAGGTGGACGAGCTCCTGATGGAAGAATACGAGCAGGCTGGCTACGGCGGAATAACGCTAACCAAGACTCCTCTGGGGGCACAGATCAACCTCTTCGCCATGAGGCCCGGGCGGGTCATCGGGAAGAGAGGCAGGGCCATAAAGGCGGCATCGTTACGCCTGGAGACGGAGCTGGGGCTATCCAACCCTCAGATAACCGTGGTGGAGGTGGAGGTTCCAGAGATGAACCCCCGGATCATGGCGTCGCGGATAGCGAACGCCCTTGAACGAGGCGTTCACTTCAGGAGAGCCATTTTCTGGAGTCTGCGCCGCATAATGGACAGCGGAGCCTTAGGGTGCGAGGTCCTCCTGAAGGGACCGCTGAGGAGCGCGAGGTCGAGGTTCGAAAAGGTCGTCGAGGGCTACGTGCCAAAGTCCGGGGACCCTGCGCTGACTTATGTGCGCTCCGCGACAATGCACGTCAAGATGAAAAGAGGCATCCTGGGTGTCACGGTGAAAATCGTGCCGCCGGATGCCAAGTTCCCCGACAAGGTGGATCTCAGCGAGCTGCCTGAGATAGAGTACCAGCCACCGATAACAATTGAGCCTGAGCCACCCGAAGCGGAGGCTCAGCCAGAGGGCGAGGTGCCGACATCGGAGGAAGCTGAAAAAGTGGTGCTCCCCGAAACGCCTAAAACAGAGGCACCAGAGGAAGAGGCTGTTGTGGAGGAAGCACCGGCCGCTGAGGAGGTTTCCGTCGAGAAGGCAGAAACCCCTGTGGAAGAGGGATCTATAACAGAGGATAAACCCGAGGCGGTCACTGAGATCGTTGAGCCTATTCCTGAAGAGGAGCCGGCTACAATGGAGACAGAGGAGCCCGAGAAAGAGGAGAAGTAAAGATGCCTATTCTTCGCATGGATGAGATACGTGACATGGACACCGAGAAGAGGCAGGAGAGGCTCCAGGAGCTCAGGACAGAGCTTATTAAGATCAAGACCATGATTCGAGCCGGCGGTTCAGTGGAGAACCCCGGTAGAGTCAATGCCCTAAGGAAGACCATAGCGAGAATCCTGACGGTAATGAACGAGGAGGGGCAGTGATTTGGCTCCCCGAACCCCAGACAGCATATCCCGCCATGAACTCATAGGGCTGGAGGCAGAGGTTCTGGAGGACAGCAACTCATGCAACGTAAACACCCGGGGAACCGTTATAGACGAGACCATGAACACCCTCGTCATCGATGATGGCGGATCCAAGCGCATAGCTAAGAAAAACGCTGTGTTCAAATTCAAGCTCAACGGTATATCCGTGAAAGTCGAGGGCTGGGCCCTCGCAGGTAGACCCGAGGACAGGGTAAAGAAAAAGATTAAACAAAGATGGTAGGGCGAGACGAAGATTGATGACACTTAAGAAACCGGAGCTGGAGTGCGACGAGGTAGATTGCCCGTTCCACGGCACCCTGGCAGTCAGGGGAAGGACCCTGGAGGGCACCGTGGTAAGCACGCGGATGCAGAAATCCGTCGTGGTCCAGATGTCATACACAAGGTACAACAAGAAATACGAGCGGTACGCGCGGATGCGTAGCAGGGTAACCGCCCACAGAACGCCCTGCATCCCCGTGAAGGTAGGCGACACTGTAAGAATAGCGGAGTGCCGCCCGCTCAGCAAGACCAAGAACTTCGTGGTCGTCGAGGTATTGAAGGAGGCCTAGCCGGATGTCGAAGAGGATAAAGCGAAGGATTTTACCGAGGCGAAGGACCTCAGGCGGCCTCACCATCGGTAGCATGCTCTACTGCGCCGACAACACTGGCGCCAGGCGCCTCAAGATCATCCAGATGATCGGCTACAAGGGCAGGAAAAGGAGGCTACCCACCGTCGGAGTCGGCGACCTCGTCACCGTCTCGTGCCGTGAGGGCACCCCCGAGATGAGGAAGCAGCTGTTCAACGCAGTGGTCGTCAGGCAGAAGCGCCTATACCAGAGAGCCGACGGCACCAGGGTCCAGTTCGAGGACAACGCGGCCGTGATACTGACACCGGAAGGAACGTTGAGAGGCTCCGACGTCAAGGGCCCCGTGGCCAGGGAGGCCGTGGACCGATGGGCGCGACTCGGTAACATAGCGAGGATGGTGGTCTAAGTGAAGAAGGGAGCGAAGAAACCGTCGACAGTAAGGCGTAACATGTACAACGCGCCAAACCACAAGAAGAGGAAGTATCTATCTGCCCCGCTGTCACCAAGTCTCCGAGCCGAGTACGGCACAAGGTCGATGCCCGTGGTCGCCAACGACACGGTCAACATCACCAAGGGCGACCGGAAGCTCGCCGAGGGGAAAGTCCTAAGAGTGGATACAAAGGATCGAAAGATCTACATCGAGGGCGTCACCCGGACAAGGCAAGATGGATCAACGGTTCAGATACCGATAAGGACAGAGAACGTCATGATTACTAGGCTCCACCTTGACGACGAGTGGAGGAGGAACATACTGGAACGCAAGAGCTTCAGCGCGGAGGAGGAGTAGAAATGGGTAAGAAGGGACCCTCAAGGCATCTCAAGAGACACCCAAGCCCATCATTCTGGCCCATAAACCGGAAGAGCGGAGCATGGTCTATTCGGACGAGCTCTGGCCCTCACTCGCTGCACACCTCGATGCCCACAGGCGTCGTTCTGAGAGACGAGCTGAAATACGCGAAATCCGCGAAGGAGGCAAAGTTCATCATCAAACAAGGCAAACTGATCGTCGACGGCAAGACGAGACTCGACGAGAGGTTCCCTGTCGGGCTGATGGACGTCATCAGCACACCAGACTCGAAGGAGTTCTTCAGGGTCCTGCCGGACCATAGAGGAAAGCTGAAGCTTCTTCCCATAACTGAGGACGACGCCAAGTACAAGCTCGCCAGGATTACTGGAAAGATGACTCAAACCGGAGGAAAGACCCAGCTGAATCTCCACGACGGCAACAACCTGGTGGTATCCGCGGAGAAAGACAACTACAAGGTCAACGACGTGCTGAAAATCAAGGTCCCGGAGAAGGAGATAGTAGACCACATCGAGTTCAAGGAGATGCAGCAAAGCATCGTAACGGGCGGCAGAAGCCAGGGCGCCCAGGGAATGATCATCGGGTTGGGCCCCGAGCCTGGTTGGATGAAGACATGCACCATCAGGACGGCTGAGGGAGAAGACATCAGGACCCTCGCCCGGTACGTGTTCGCGGTCGGCTCAAAGGAACCCTTGATAGCGCTGCAGGCTGGTGAAAAATGATGTCGGAGAACCTTATGAAGCAGCTAAAGATAGGCAAAGTCGTCGTGAACATCTCCGTCGGCGCATCGGGGGAACCCCTCGACAAGGCAATGACCATCCTACGGCAGATCACGGGACAGGAGCCGTGCCAGCGTGTCGCCAAGCAGACCATAAGGCAATGGGGCATAAGAAAGAGTGAGCCCATGGCGTGCCTCGTCACGCTGCGAGGCGAGAGAGCAGACGATTTCTTGCAGAGAGCCTTCCGGGCCGTCAGGAACAGGGTGAACCCCCACAGCTTCGACAAGAACGGAAACTTCGCCTTCGGGATCAGGGAGCACATCGACATTCCCGGCACCAGGTACGACCCCAACCTCGGGATAACCGGGATGGATGTCAACGTCACCTTGGAGCGGCCAGGCTACAGGATTAACAGAAGGAAGAGAGCCCAGTCCAAGGTGGGCAGCGCCCACAGGGTGACCCCGGAGGAGTCCATGACATTCATAGCGGAGAAGTACGGGGTTAAGGTAGGTCAAGATCAATGAGTAACCAGATTCAACCCAAGGAAAGGCACTACGGCAAGGGAAGCCGTGGATGCGTCAGGTGCGGCACGCGAGACGGCCTCATCAGACGCTACGGCATAAACCTTTGCCGCCAGTGCTTCCGCGAGGTAGCGGTGAAGATGGGTTTCAAGAAGTATAGGTGAGAACATGGATCCTCTCGTAAACGCGTTAAACACCATAATGTCCCACGAAGGGAGGCGGAAGAACGAGTGCATCATCACGCCCGCCTCCGGCCTAGTGGGTAGGGTGCTCCGTCTCATCCAGGGCAAAGGCTACGTGGGTGAGATAGAGTTCATCGACGATGGTAGGCAAGGCAAGTTCAGGGTCCAGCTGTTCGGCAGGATAAACGAGTGCAAGGCAGTCACTCCACGGTTCAAGACCAAGGTCTCCGAGATGGAGAAGTGGGAGAAGCGTTTCCTGCCCAGCAGAAACCTTGGAGTAGTGATCCTCAGCACCCCCATGGGCGTCATGGATCACAACAAGGCGAAGGAAGAGAACGTGGGCGGCGTACTGCTGGCCTACGTGTACTAGAGGTGATGGATGTGACTGTTCAGATCGTAGAAAACTCTGTAACGGTACCCGAAGACGTAGACCTGACCCTAGATGGGCATAAGGTCGCAGTCACAGGCGCCAACGGAAGGGTAGAGAGAGACTTCGGCCACACGAAGCTGAGCCTCGACTACCAGGAAAGGGTGCTCCGCGTATGGGCGGAGAACCCGAGGAAGAAACAGGTTGCACTAGTCAACACCATAACGAGCCATGTCAGGAACATGATCAAGGGTGTGACAGAGGGCTTCACCTACAGGCTCAAGATAGTGTTCATCCACTTCCCCATGAACTTCCAGTTACAGGGAGACAAGATCGTGATAAACAACTTCGTGGGTGAGCAGAAGGCCCGTGAGGCCAAGATCCTTGAAGGCGTACAGGTACACGTTGAGGGAGACGACATAATCGTGACCGGGCCCGACATCGAGAAGGTGGCCCAGACAGCCGCCAACATACAGCAGTCCACGCACATCCGTAATAAGGACCTCCGCAAGTTCCTGGACGGTATATACGTGTACAAGAAGGAGTGAGGCAGATGAGCGACGAAAAACAGAGGTTAATGAAGCTAAGAAAGAAGATCAGCAAGAAGCGGCCCCACTTCAAGCGGTTCGAGTCATGGAGGTTCGTTAGGATCAAGGACCAGTGGCGGAAGCCAAGAGGCATCGACAACAAGATGCGCACCGAGGAGCAGGGCTGGCCCAAGTCGGTCAAGGTAGGGTACGGCGGACCAGCCACCGTTAGAGGCCTCCATCCCTCTGGGAAAGAAGAGGTTATGGTTTGGAACCCAGCGGACGTTGACGGGGTGGACGCCGAAACGCAGGTCGCCCGGATCGGGGGCTCAGTAGGCGGCAGGAAAAGGGAAGCCATATTAAAGAAGGCCGAGGAGCTTAACATCCGAATCCTCAACCCAGGCAAAAAAGAGCCTGAGGAGGAGTTCGAGGAGCTTGTCACAGAAGACGAGGAAGAGCTGCTCGAAGAAGACGATGAGGAAGAGATTGATCTCGAGGCTATGACCAAGAAAGAGCTGACGGCCCACGCAAAGGAGATGGGCATCAAGGTTCCCTCCAAAGCTAGAAAGGCAGACATCATCGAGTTGATAGAGAACTTAGATGAGGAGGACGAATAGGGATGAACCTACGAAGTCAGCGAAAACTAGCCGCCAACGTATTGGACTGTGGCCTGCACAGGGTCTGGATAGACCCGGAGAAGGCAGACGAGGTCAGCATGGCCATCACCAGAGAAGAGATCAGAAAGCTCGTCCACGAGAAAGCCATCAAGGTGCTCCCCGAGAACAGTCAGAGCAGGGGAAGAGCACGCGTACTCGCCGAGAAGAAGAAGAGAGGCAGACGCATAGGCGAGGGCTCGAAGAAGGGCAAGAAGTACAGCGTCGTGTCCCGGAAGACGCGGTGGATGAACCGCATCAGGGCGCAGCGCAGGAGGCTCATGGAGCTGAGGGAGCGGAGGATGATCACCGTAAGCACCTATCGAAGCCTCTACAGGAAGGCGAAAGGCGGCGAGTATAGGAGCATAGCCGAGCTCGAACGCTACATCAACGACAACAACCTGAGGAGGCGTACGTTTGGCTAAAGGACCGCGGTACCGCGTACCATACAGGCGCAGGCGCGAGAAGAAGACCGACTACGCCGCTAGACGGGTGTTGGCGACAGCTGACCGCCCAAGGTTCGTCGTGAGAGTATCAGGTAAAAACATACTGGTTCAGGTGGTGAGGTCCGAGATAGAGGGAGACTACGTCGTCGCGCAGGCTAGCAGCAAGGAGCTCAAGAAGAGCTACGGCTGGAATGCCAGCGGCAAGAACGTCCCCGCGGCCTACCTACTGGGGCTATTAGCAGGCAAGAAGGCCAAGGCGGTTGGGGTGGAACACGCCATCCTGGACATGGGCCTTAAGAGAGCCACGGCTGGAAACAAGGTTTTCGCCGTGGTGAAGGGCGCTTTAGACGCCGGACTTGACGTTCCATGCGACAGCGACATTACTCCACCACCAGAGAGGATAAACGGCAGCGTGATCGCTGAATACGCTGAGCAGATGGAAGACCCCCTCGAGTACGAGACAAGGTTCTCGGTCTATCTCCGTCGCGGACTGAGACCGGAGGCCATACCGGGCCACTTCGAGGAGGTCAAAGCACGCATAGAGGAGAACAATATTGAGTAGAAGACGGGAGAACCCGCTAGATAACTGGATCCCCAAGACCCAGCTCGGTAAACAGGTTTACGAGGGGCAGGTCTCCTCGATATATGAGATCTTCGAGGAAGGCTTCAAGATAAAGGAAGTCGAGATAGTGGACGTCCTCGTGCCGGACCTCAAGGACGAGGTAATCAACATCAACTTGGTTCAGAAGCAGACAGACGCGGGCGAGTCCAGCAGGTTCACGGCCCTCGTGGCCGTTGGTAACGAGAACGGGCTCATCGGAATAGGGCTGGGTAAAGCCAAGAGAGTAAGAAACGCCATCGAGAAAGGCATCAGGCTGGCGAAGCTCAATCTGCACCCCATTAGGATGGGCTGCGGCAGCTGGGAGTGCGACTGCGGCGAGGGACACACGCTGCCCTTCAAGGTGCGGGGAAAGGCTGGGAGCGTCGTGGTCACGCTGCTCCCGGGACCCCAGGGGCTTGGTCTCGTGGCCGGTGACACCGCCAAGGTCGTGCTGAAGATGTCCGGTATCAAGGACTGCTGGAGCAAGAGCATCGGCAAGACCACCACCACCAACAGCTTCGCGTTCGCCACCTTCGAGGCACTTAAGCAGACCATGAGCATAATGACCCCCCAGGACTGGGCGTGACAGGGATGGAGAAGAAAAGCCTGCTAGTCATCAGGATAAGAGGCACCATCAACGTCACCCAGCGGGTCGAGGACACGCTCAGGATGCTAAGGATAGACCGAAACAACTATGCCAGTCTGCTAGACGATAGGCCAGACTACGCTGGAATGCTTCAAAGGGCTAAGGACTGGATCACGTGGGGCGAGCCGGATCTGGAGACGATAAAGATCATGCTCGAGAAACGCGGCGAGGCCCCAGGAGGCATCAAACTCAAAGAAGAGTACCTAAAGGAGCTGGGCTTCGAGGGGTTCAGCCAGCTGGCTGAGAAGCTTCACAGCTGCGAGCTGGACATCAACAAGCTTGATGGAGTCAAGCCCTTCTTCAGGCTCCACCCTCCAAAGAAGGGGTTCAAGAAGAGCGTAAAGCGAGCCTACGGTAACAAGGGTGAGCTCGGGTACAGAGGCGAAGCCATTAACGAGCTGGCGAGGAGGATGTGCTAGATATGCCCCATAAACTACGCAAGGTGAGGAAGCAGAGAGGCTCAAGGTACATGGGCTGGGGCCAGGTCGGCCAGCACAGGAAGGCCGGAGGCCGCGGCGGCAAAGGCAAGGCGGGCGGAAGGAAGCACTTCTGGATCAGAACGGTGAAGTATGAGAAGGAAAGGTACAAAAAGACTGGGTTCCTGCCGCCGTCAGCAAAGAAACCCAAGCCGGTGACAATCAACGTCGGGGAGCTTGAAGACCTTGCATTGAAAGTCATCGGAGACTACGGAGTCAAGGGCGGAAACGAACTCGACTTGGAGTCCCTCGGCATCGTTAAGCTCCTCGGTAGAGGCCGCGTCGGCGTCCCCCTCAACGTCAAGGTCGCCTACGCGACCATGAGTGCCCAAGAGAAGATTGAAGAAGCAGGCGGCTCTATCATAGAGCCGTAGAGGGACGATAGACTTGCGGTTCCTGGATCTGTTCAAGCCGATATCGCCGTTTATACCTGAGGTTAAGCCTCCTCAGAGGAAGGTTGCCTTCAACACCAGGCTGATGTGGACGCTTGCCGCCCTAGTCATATATCTGGTTATGTCGGAGACGCCTCTGTACGGGATTGAGGCTCAGGGTGCATCTGATCCCTATGCTATGCTGAGGATCATTTTCGCGTCTAACCGTGGCACGTTGATGGAGCTTGGGATCGGCCCGATAGTCACCGCTGGACTGATCATTCAGCTCCTCGCTGGCTCGGACATCATCTCCTTCGACAGATCCGATCCAGATGACAGGGGGTTGTTCACCACCGCGAGCAAGTTCTTCTCGTTCATCATGGTCATAGTTCAGGCCAGCCTCTACATCATAGGGGGCGTGTATGGGGATATCAGCAGAACACAGTCGATCCTCATATTTTCTCAGCTTCTGGCCGCCGGTTTAATCTTGATGATGCTCGACGAGCTGGTTCAGAAGGGCTGGGGGATAGGGAGTGGCATCAGCCTGTTCATCGTGGCGGGCATCACTCAGAACATCTGGTGGATGAGCTTCAGCATAGCTCCGTCGCCTTATGACGCCTTGGGTAGGGCGTACGGCGCTATAATCGCGTTTGTGCAGAGTATCATGCGTGGGCTGCCGATACAGGACTGGTTATACAGGGCCAACTCGCCTGACATGATAGGGTTCTTGACGACCCTCGCGGTCTTCGCCATCGTTGTCTACATCGAGGGCATGAGGGTGGAGATACCCATCAGCCACAGCAGCTACAGGGGCTACAGGAGCAGGATGCCGATAAAGCTGCTCTACGTCAGCAACATACCTGTGATCCTCGCGTACGCCATGTTCGCCAACTTCCAGCTCGTAGGCCAGTTCACGTGGAACAGGTGGAACACGGATAACGGCAACTTCTTCTTCAACATGCTAGGCATGTACAACCAGACGCAGAGCGGCGGCGTCAATCCTATAGGCGGGCTTGCCTACTATACTTCGTCGCCGGGAAGCCTGGGAGGGGTGATGGCTGACCCCGTTAGGGCGTTTATCTACCTCCTCATAGTCGTCGGGTTCTGCGTGCTGTTCAGCATTACATGGCTGGAGATCGGGGGCCTGGGCGCCGACCAGATGGCGGAACAGCTTCTGCAGTCTGGGATGCAGGTCTCCGGGTTCAGGCGAAGCAAGAAGCCTCTGGAACGGCTGCTGAACAGGTACATCCCCACCATCACGGTGATCGGCGGCATCATAGTGGGCTGCCTGGCTGCTTTCAGCGAGTTCTTCGGCGTGTTCGGGTCGGGCATGGGCGCGCTGCTGGCCGTCAGCATCCTATACCAGTACTATCAGACCATAGTGCAGGAGCAGGTCGAGGATCTGTACCCGTTCCTGCGGGGCGCCTTCGGCTAGCCCCTTTTCCATATGACCTGTAGCAGGTCAGATCGGAAATTTTTTTTCGATACTCTTTTTCCAGTTGGTGCTATTATCATCTGCTATGAAGACTGTGAAGCTCTACGACAGGGACCATTACCTCAGGGAGTTCGAGGCCGAGGTCGTGGCTGTTGATGCGTGCGGGGTCGAGCTGGATAGGACTGCTTTCTACGCTGAGGCGGGTGGGCAGGCGGGGGACTCTGGGGCGCTGAATGGGTTGAGGGTGGTGGACACCCAGATAATGGGTGACCGTATCGTGCATGTCATGGAGGATTCGCCTGCTTTGAGGCCGGGGGACTTGGTGGTGGGAGTCATCGACTGGGATCGGCGTTACAGGAT
>DATKWN010000103.1:0-3249 GCA_035529515.1 Candidatus Krumholzibacteriaceae bacterium
CCAGACCAGGTACGCCATGAGTATGGTGAGCAGTGCCCCGGTGATGTCCAGCAGGACGCCCGCCTTGATCATCTCAGGCATGGACACCTTCCCCGTGCTGTAGGCGATGGCGTTGGGCGGCGTCCCCACCGGGAGCATGAAGTCCAGGCTCGTGCTGATGCCGACGGCGACGGCGAGGATGACGGGGCTGAACCCGGTCTTCTGGCCGAGGCCTATGGCTATGGGGAGGAAGATGCCGGCGCTGGCGGTGTTGCTCGCCACGATGCTGATGCCCAGGCCCGCGACAGTCACCAGCGCTATGACGATTAAGGGAGAACCGCCGCCGGTGAAGTTGAGCAGCATGCTGCTTATGACGTTCACGAGGCCCGATACCTCAAGGGCGTTGCCGAGGCTGAGGCCCCCGCCGATGAGCAGCAGGGTGCCCCACTTCCCGTTCTTGATGTCCTGCTCGTCCAGTAGGTCAAGGAAGTAGAGGAGCACAATCACCAGGGCGGCGATCATGGCAGAGCTGTAGCCGTGGCCGCCCCAGCCTATGAGGTTGGCCACGGGCTCCGGGAGCTTCCCGGTGAGCCACGCGAGGACGGCGAACCCGAACACGTAGAGGGTGAGCCTCTGCCTCCGGGTGAGCTCGGTGCTCGTCCTCTCCAGCGGCGGTATTTCCTCGACGTCTGTCGGGAAGATGGCGAAGAGCATCACCCAGATGACGAGTATCTGTATGACGGCTATGGGGAACCCGTAGAACATCCAGCCGAGGAAGCTTATCTCGTAGCCCACGAGCTCCTTGAGGCTGGCCGCCGCCATGGCGCAGGTGGTGGTACCCACCAGGGTGCTGAGGCCCCCCGCCGTGGACGCGTACGCGATGCCGAGGATCACGATCTTGCTGAAGTTGCCTTTTACATCCCTGACGCGCTCGGTGATGTTCAGCGCTATGGTGATGAGGAGAGCCGTGGCCGCGGTGTTGCTTATCCACATGCTCAGGAACCCGGCGGTGACCATGATGGCGAGGACCACGGTCCGGGCCCCCGCCTTGACCTTGGAGACGATGAGGTACGCGAAGTACTCGTCGAGGTCGCACTTCTCGACTGCCACCGCCAGCATGAAGCCGCCCAGCAGCAGCATGACCACGGTGTCGAAGAACGGAGCCAGGGCTGCCCCGAAGCCCTGCACCCCTAGGAACGCCTGGAGAAGCGGAATCAGTATGCTGGTGGCCGCCAGCGGCACGGCCTCCGTGGTCCATAGGCCCGACGCGACGATGAGCACCACGAGGGCGGATCGCTGACCCTCGGTGAGGGTCTCGGCCGTGGCGGTGTACGCGACCACGCTGAGTAGTATAACGGCGGCGAGGACGACGACTCGTTTCCTGTTCACACATGGTCACTCTAGAGCTGCTTGAAGGAAATTATGTCCAGGTTCTCCTCCGACGCGAGCTGGTCGATGAGGTTCTTCAACTCGAAGATGTTCTCCAGCTCCACGTTGCCGTAGAGCACCGCCAGGCTCGGGTAGTGCTTCTCGGAGGCCACCAGGAACGGAGGCACGGCTATGGTGCTCGTGAAGTCGGCCATGAACCTCTGCCGTTTGAGCTTGTCGGCGAACTTCCGGAGCACGTTGTTGTCTATGATGTCGCCGCGGACGATCATCTCAATGGTCACGAGCTTGCTCATCTTGTCCCGCCTTCTAAAATCCGTGAAAGTAAACGAGGCTAAGTTAAAAAGGTATTCAAACCGCCTCGGGGTTCCGTACATGATTCCCGGTGGAGAGGCCTCGTTTTTCCTGTAATCGAAGGTTTCTCTCCGTGGAAACGTTTTAATCGAGTCGGTCGGGAGCCGTAACTGTGAGATCGTTTTGAGGCCCGTTAAGCTGCCGTGGATGACCGACGACGAGACGGCGCGCCTGGTCGACGAACAGATGCTCTGCAGGATAGCTTTCAGGGGAGACGACTACCCATACCTGGCGCCCTTCAGGTACGTGGTCATGGACGATGCCCTGTACTTCCACTTCACCGACTACGGAAAGAAGATGAGGCTCCTGGAAACGGACAGCAGGGCATGCGTTCAGATAGAGAGCTATAAGCCAGATCTGTCAGAGTACAGCTTCGTGTCGTACAGGGGGAGGCTTGAGAGGGTCAAGGACGCGAAGGAGCGGGAGAAGGCGATAAAGATCTTCGCAGAGACAGGGAAGAAAAGGCTGTCCACCAAGTTCCTCGCAGCCCACGGCATAGAGCCGGGTGACGGCTGGGGCGAGTTCACTCCTGACAAGGAGTTTGTCATCGTCAAGCTGGTGGACGTGGTCGAGAGGGTTGGGCTCAAGAGCCCATAAAAAATGTTAGGCTATTCCAGAGGGTGATAATATGGTTATTGCTCCCGGCGATACAGTATCTTGCCGTTGACTAGGGTCATGTAGCACTGGGCGTCCCTTATCTCCTCCCCGGGGATCTCGGTGAGGTCCCTGTCGAAGACGGCGACGTCGGCTAGCTTCCCCGGCTCTACGCTGCCCACGTACTCCTCGTGGAACCCTGCGTACGCCGAGTTCAGGGTGTAGCACTTGACTGCCTCGACGAGGGTTATCCGGTTCTCCCTTATGGGGTGGTTGACGGCGCTCCATATCCCGTAGATGGGGTTGAAAGGCATGCCGTCGCTTCCGAAGGCCACTGTTATACCCTCGTCTATGAGGGCCCTGTAGGGATTGCTCGCCCGGTCCCGTCTCTCTCCGAGGCGCTGCCTGTACATGCTTCCGGGGCCGCTCCACTCGCCGATGAAGTTGGGCTGCATCGCCGGCACTATACCCAAGTCCCTGATGCGCTCTATCTGCTGGCTGCTGAGTATCTCGCAGTGCTCTATCCTGTGCCTGTGGTCCTTACGGGGCTCGCGCCTCAGCGTCTCCTGGATGCTGTCGATGACGTGCTCTATGGCTAGGTCGCCGATGGCGTGGGTGGCCACCTGGAACCCGTGGCTATGTGCCTTACTCATCTTCTCGGTGATGACGGCGGGGTCCTCCAGCAGGAGCCCAGAGTTTGATGGGTCGTCCTCGTAGGGCTCGAACAGGGCGGCCGTGTGGGCGCCCAGGCTCCCGTCTATGAGGAGCTTGACTGGGCCGATGCGTAGAATCTGGTCTCCGAACCCGGTCCTGATTCCTAGGCTCATGGCTGCCTCCGGGGTCTCCCTCCTGGGCATGATGTTTGCTCTTACCTTGAGGTTGCCGTTGTCGTGGGCCAGTTGATATGCGGTGACCTCTTGGGGGCCGACGCCGGCG
>DATKWN010000104.1:0-9350 GCA_035529515.1 Candidatus Krumholzibacteriaceae bacterium
TACGGCTACCCCCACAGGATACCCGGCGCCGTGGACCTGGCCGTCCAGTGCCTTGAGGAGATGACGGAAATGAAGGAGAAGATCTCCATCAAGGCAGTGCCTGTGGGCCGCCTAGCCCACATGGGGACTGTAAACGAGTACAGCACCGGGGGCATCGCCAACCTCATCATCGACACCCTGGGTGTCGACGTGGGTGTCAGCTACAAGGAGAACGGCGAATACGTCAACGTGAGCCTCCGCGGCGAGCTCGGGCTACACGAGCACCTAGGCGACATATCCAGGGACCTCGGCGAGAAATACGGGGGCTTCGGCGGAGGCCACCAGAGGGCCAGCGGCGTCAAGATACCCAAGGAGCACCTGGAGGCGTTCTTAGCAGACCTCGCCGAGATCTTCAGCTAGACCCCACACGCCGCCGCCACTCCACCCTTCTACGCAGATTCTTCACCTTCTCCTCCAGGCTCTCCAGTCTACTGGGGTCGAAAGGCACCCAACGCAGCTCCTCGCCGTAGACGCCGTAGAGCTCCCTGGCTCTGCATATGGTGACCCTGCACTCCCTCTCAGCCTCCGACTCATCGGAGCAGGTGAGGCAGTTCATGGCGCGGGCGAGCCGGATGAGCCTCACCCTGTTGAGGGGGTTGTCGAGGCCATAGTACTCGGCCGAGGCGTAGCGGATCTCCTTCTCCCTACCTGTGTCGCTGTAGAGGGTGTGCCGCTCGCCGTCCAGCGTCTTCACCAGTGGGTAGAATATGCGCTGATGGACGCGGAGGTTGATCCTCCGCCCCTCGTAGACGACTGGCAGCCCCTTCTTGGCAGGCACCCTACTCCCTCTGGATGCGTAGCTGGGCGGCGTGGACCGCCTCCACGAGCCGGGTGTACGCCTTCATCGGGTCGTCGCTCGCCACTATGTAGCTTCCCACGGCCACCAGGTCGGCGCCCATCTCGACAGCCATGACAGCGGTCTCCAGGTTCATGCCGCCGTCAACCTCGATCACTGGCTCCTCACCCATAGCCCTGAGGGCCTCGACCTTCTTGAGGCACCATGGGAGGAAGGGGGAGCCGTACCTCCCCGGCTGCACGGTCATCACGAGGACCCCGTCAAGCCTTGAGAGGTGGGGCGCCACTGCGTCCACAGGCGTGTCCGGGTTAATAGCCAGAAACGTCCCCAGCCCATGATCCTCCGTCACATTGATCACCTCTGGGACATCCTCCAACGCCTCGACGTGGATTATCGCCGTCTCAGCCTTCCCGACGAGCCTGCTTATGTGCCTCAATGGGTCCTCTACCATGAGGTGTGCCTGGTATCTTGGGCCTGTGGGCAGCTTGTAGTCGAAGTCAAGCGACCTGCCGGGTACGAACAAGCCGTCCATCACGTCCAGCATGATGTGGCCCGCGAACCCCGTGACCCTGTTGAGCATCTCGTCGAGCTGTCCCTGGTCCCCGGCCATTATCGCTGGCAATACCTCTGTCGCTGCCCCTCCCCTCGCCTCCTCAATATGGCTGCACTAAGGTTTTTGATTTTTTCCTCCGCTAAACACGTCACTTTGTTTATGTGCGATGATAACGTCCCATATAGTTGTGACAATGGTTTGGTTAGTTATAATCCTAAATAATATCCGCAGTTTAATCAGATACAATTTAATTATAACGTGCTTAATCAAAAAAACACCCACATAGAGACGCATCTAATAATAGCCTATTCTGGCAGAGATATTTTATATGCAAAAAGAATTATCTATATTTAAACATCACAACTATAGTGACATAGAGTTTAGATCAAGGAAGCAGCGAAGCTGCGTGGAGGGGGAGAGGTGGAGAAGAGGAAGCCTATAAAGATGCTTCACGTCGACGATGAGGGCGCCCACCTAGAGTTCACGAAGATATTCCTCGAGGAGCTGGACGAGGGATTCGTCGTGGACTCGGCCACCAACCCCAGGGAGGCCCTCGAGCTCCAGATGAAGAACAGCTACGACTGCATAGTCAGCGACTACAAGATGCTCTCCATGGATGGCATCGAGTTGGCCCAGAAGGTCAGGGAGAGAAGCAACGTA
This sequence comes from Candidatus Krumholzibacteriaceae bacterium, assembly GCA_035529515.1. GTDB lineage: Archaea > Thermoproteota > Bathyarchaeia > TCS64 > TCS64 > RBG-16-57-9. The sequence continues at coordinate 2,049 of DATKWN010000104.1, forward strand.
CCCTTCATACTCTACACCGGGCAGGGCAGCGAGGAGGTCGCGGAACACGCCTTCGAGGCCGGGATAGACGACTACATCAGGAAGGAGTCGGAGCCCAGCCACTACCAGATCCTCGCCAAGCGGGTCCGCCAGAACGTGGACAAGTACAGGGCCGAGCAGCTCTACAGGAAGGTGGTGAACGAGAGCCGGGACGGCATAATCATCCTCACCGGCATAGACATCGCGATCATGAACCAGGCCGCCGCGGAGCTCTTCGGCTGCAAAACCCCCAACGGGTTCATCGGCAGAAGCGCATTGGAGTACTTCGTGGAGCCCGAGCAGAGGCTCAGACAGTGTATCAGCGGCGCCCCCGAGGAAGACGAGGTCTCGCACCTCGTCGAGGTCAGGTACCGGACTGCGAGCGGCACCATCCGCGTCGCAGAGGTCTCGTCCTCGACCATCAACTACCTAGGCCAGGAGGCGCACCTGTGCTTCTTCAGGGACATCACCCACAGGAAACGGATGGAGGAGCGGCTCGCTGCGCTGCACCAGCAGGCTTCAAAGCTGGCTCAGCAGAGAACCTTGGAGGAGGTCGCCGAGGCCACCCTGGACATCATGCAGACGGTTTTCGAGTACCAGATGGTCTCCTTCCAGGTAGTCGAGGACGGTCATCTCAAGACGGTGAACCTTAGAGGGGCGCCTCCGCTGAAGTTGTCTCTGCCCCTCGACGGGAAAGGCATCACGGTGAAAGCCGCGAGGGAGAAGCACAGCATACTCGTGAACGACCTCAGGGGAAGTGAGGACTACTTCAAGGGCTCCATGGAGTCAATGAGTGAACTCGCCGTCCCCGTGGTCCTCAACGGGGAGACCGTGGCCGTGCTCAACGTCGAGAGCATGGAGCTCGACGACTTCACGGAGGACGACAGGAAGCTCCTCGAGACCCTCACATACCACGTAGCCTTCGCCCTGAAAAGGGAGAGGGACAACAACGGCGGCGTTGCAGGCGAGGCCGTGAGGGCGATGAGGCTGGACTACGCCCTGGGCCGCCTAGAGGACGCCGAGAAGGTGAGCAGCCTCGTGCGGGGGCAGCTCAGGGACAGCCTGCGCTCCATAAAGAACGCGTCGGGCATACTCATGGACCAGCCCGAGATGCTGCCGGACCTGGTGTCCTCGATAGACCGGGAGGCCGATCACGCGTCCAAGGTGGCCGAGATGATCACGGAGACCCTGGAGGCCTCGGGAAGGAGCGAGGAGTACGTGGAGATCAATCAGATCGTCAAGACAGTGTTGGGGTCCATGTACATCCCCCGCAGCGTCGAGACAAAGGTGTCCTACCAGAGCGGGCTCCTAGTCTCCGAGATGAGGCGCGACAAGATGACCAGGATCGTCGAGAACCTCATGAGGAACGCCGTGGAGGCCATGCCGGACGGAGGAACACTGGAGGTCAGCATATCCCAGATGCAGGGAAACGCCGTGATCGAGGTCAGGGACGAGGGAGAGGGCATCCCGCTGGAAGCCAAGGACAGGCTGTTCGAGCCCTTCAACTCGACTAAGCAGGGCCACGCGGGCCTCGGCCTAGCCTTCTGCAAGCGGACCCTGGAGTCCATGGGGGGCTCCATAGAGGCCGAGGCAGAAGAGACGGGGACGACGATGGTGGTGACTGTCCCCCTGAGAAACTTTTAGAAAAATATTGGAAAAATGGCTGTTTAGTTGACGGCCTTCTTGCTCTTTATCTTGATGACCTTGGGCTTGTCCTGGCTGATGGTCACTGTGTAGTCCTTCTGGAGCAGGAACGGGCTGTCGACGCCTGCCAGCACGACGGTGGTCCTTATCTTGCCCTCCAAGTTAGGGTTTACCTTGCTTCCCCAGATGACGCGGGCGTCCTTGCTGACCTTCTCTAGGACCATCTCGCCGGCTCGGTTGATGTCCTCGAGGGTCATGTCCTCGCCGCCCTCTATGTGTACGAGGGCCCCCGTGGCATTGCTGATGTCCTCTACGTCTAGGAGCTGGTTGTCCAGTGCCTTGCCTACGGAGTCCTCTACCTTGGTGCCTCCGTGTCCCTCTCCGAAGCCCACGGCGCAGATGCCTGCGCCCATCATGATTGCCTTGATGTCCGCGAAGTCCAGGTTCATTATCCCGGGCACGCTGAGTGTCTCTGTTATGTTGTTGATGAAGTCTGTCACCCTCTGGTTGGCCACCGCGAACGCCTCCCTGACGGGCAGATTACCGGCCACCTTCCTGAGCCTGTTGTTGTCTATGACCACCACGCTGTCACAGACGTCCAGCAGCTTCTGAAGCCCCTCCTTGGCCTTCCCGAGCCGCGTACCCTCCACCTTGAAGGGGATCGTCACGACCCCGATGGTCAGGGCACCGATCTCTCGGGCTATCCTGGCAACCACGGGAGACGCGCCTGTGCCGGTTCCTCCGCCCAGAGCCGCTGCGACGAAGACAAGGTCGGCGTCGCCGATGGCGTTCTCGATCTCTATGGCGCTCTCCTCCGCGGCCTTGGCTCCCTGCTCGGTGTATCCGCCGCAGCCGAGGCCGCCTGTGAGGCTGTAGCCCAGTAGGACACGTTCATCTGCCTGTGAGGTTGTGAGGTGCTGCGCGTCGCTGTTGAGCGCCACGGTCCTGGCGCCCACGACCTTCTTGTCCATCCACGTGACGATGTTGCTTCCGCCGCCGCCTATGCCGAGTATAGCGATCTTGGGTGTGGCGTCACGGGCGATCTCCTCGATGCTCTTATCGGGGACTCCCTGTGGGACCACTTCTAGTTCAACGGTCAAGAACTTTCACCTTGTTTACCATTCCATCTTAGTGATCTGTATATAGCGGTGTGTAGGTGAAAGCGGGTACACACAGCTACGAGAGAAGCCGCCTGACCAGCTCCTCGTACTCGGGGTCGAGCTCCATGGCCCGCCTGTAATGGGTCAGGGCGCGCTCCCTCATCCCGTGTTTGGCGAGGTGCACCCCGTAGCTGAAGTGGGCCCTGGCGTCGTCTGGACTGAGCTCCAGGGCCTTCCTGAAGTGGCGGTCGGCCTGAGATGGGCTCTCCGTCTTGGCGAGGAACTGGGCGTAGTAGAGGTGCGCCTCGGCGTCATCGGGCTCGCAGTCCAGGGCGGCCTTGAACTCCGTAACCGCCTCCTGGTAGCGCTGCTGATCCGAGAGGAGCCTGGCGTAGTAGAGGTGAGGCTCCACCGCGTCCGGCGCCAGATCCCTGGCCTTGACGTAGTGCCTCTCGGCGTCGGTGAGCCTGTGCCTGTTCATCAGGAATATGCCGTAGACGACGTTGTTGGTCGGGGAGTCGGGCTTCAGCCTCAGAGCCTCCGCGTAGTGGGTCTCGGCTGTCATGTAGCTCCCCTTGTGGGTCAGCAGCACCGCGTAGTAGAGGTGGGCCTCGTCGTGGCTCGGATCCAGCTGGATCGCTGTCCTGAAGCGGTTCTCCGCCTCGGTGTGCCTGCCGAGCCTGTAAAGCGTGACGCCGTGGAGCACGTGGCTGGACGCGCTCATGGGCTCCAGGGTGTTCACCTTCTTGTACTCGGCCTCAGCCTCCAGGTACCTGCCCTGGCCGCCGAGGAACTTGGCGTAGTTCCTGTGCAGCGTGGGCTCGCCGGGTGAGAGCTGGAGAGCCTGCCTGAACGTCGCGTCGGCGTCCGTCGTCTTCCCCTGGCTCCAGAGGAAGAGGGCGTAGTTGTTGTAGGTGTTGGCGTCCCTGGGGTTCAGGCCTATGGCCTCCCTGTACCATTCCTCCGCCTCTTCGCCCCTCCCTGTGTCGGAGAGGAGGTTGGCGAGGTTGTTGAGGGTGGTGGCGTCCAGCTCCGCCTTGATGGATTCCCTGAGGTGGTGCTCCGCCTCGTCGTACCTCTTCAGCGAGTAATGGAGTATGCCGAGGTTGTTGTGTATCGTCGCGTCGCCGGGGCTCACACCCAGGGCCCTCCTGTAATGCTTCTCCGCCTCGTCGTACCTCTTCTGGTCGACCAGGAGCTCGGCGTAGTGGAGGAGCGCAGCTATGTTGTCCTTCTCGTGGGACAAGGCCTTGTAGAAGTGGTACTCTGCTTGGTCCGGCTTATCGATCCCGGCGAAGAACCGGGCGTAGATCAGGTGGGTCTCGGCTGTATCGGGGAAGACCTTGAGGTCACGCCTAGGCTTCGGCGGCGGCTCTGGCCTCTCCTCGTGCTCCATCCTCGGCTCAGGCTGCTGCATGCTCTTGACCCTTCCAGCCGCCGTCTCCCGGGCCTCGTCGGACTGAGAGATGTCCTGGGCCGCGATGTAGAGCTGCACAGCGTCCCGTCTCTTGTGGCTCCTCTTCATCTCGTCCCCAAGCTCGACGAGGAGCCCGGCTATGGAGTCGTCCTTCCCCTCGTTCCGCTGTATCCATTTAACGAGATGCAGGACGCCGGGCACATCCCCGGTGTCAGCCATCTTGGCGATAAGCCCCTCGTAGTAACTCATGGACGCGGCAACCGTTTGTTTGAGATGAATATGTCCACGGGAATTTGATTCTTATGGGAGGCCGAGACGAGTCTTAACGCCTGATCCGTCTAACGTAGATACGTTGGAGAGGAGGGCCAGGGGCTCGACCTGCCTCTCTACTTCGTGGCGTCGACTACCTTAACAGACTTGGGGTGGACGTTTATGATGACGCGCTTGGGGTCGTCAAGCGTCGGTGGGAACCAGAACCTCCTTCTCTGGGTCGGCCTCCAAGAGAGGTACCACCACTTCCACTTCTCCTTCACGACCTCGGGGTCCTCGAACTCGGCCTCTCCCTCGATCTCGTAGAAGAACCCACACTCGTTGCACGGGATCGTCAGGAGCACCCTCGGGTTGCCCTCGATGTCCTTCACCTTTTGGGTGCCCTTCTCGGTGGGGAACCACATGACGCCGTACGGGTCCTCGTTGAAGTTGGTCATCGTCCGGGAGTTCTCGTTCCCGTCCTCGTCGAACGTGGTCAGGAACACCTCCTTGGCTTCCTTGAACGCCTCCTCCAGCCCTTCCATCTTCTTCATAGTATCACAATACAACCAGAGTTGCGATGTAAAAATATTGACTTGTATGCCGGAGCCGGACAGAAGTTAACCTAGCCTGCATACGAGAGAAACGTTTTAGCCCCCTACACGCACATGAAACCATGTCTGGTTCTAAGGGAGTCGAGTACAGGCGCCTGGTGATCAGGGACGCCATGCTCGTCAACGGACGGGGGACGCCGCCCTACGGCCCCGTGGACATACTGATAGAGGGCGGAAGGGTGGCCGAGATAGTTAACGTGGACGTCATCAGCCTCAACAGGTACAAGCCTGAGAGGCCGGAGGGGGACCGCGTCATAGACGCCCGGGGCATGTACGTGCTCCCAGGCCTCGTGGACATGCACGTCCACATAAACATAGCCGACGACAAGTGCGGCCCAGAGGGACCTGAGTACGCCTACAAGCTCTTCCTAGCCCACGGCGTAACCACGATACGAACCTGCGGCTTCGGCACCGACGAGCAGCTCCTGGAGCACAAACGCCTCAGCGAGGAAAACAAGATAACCGCCCCGAGGCTCGCCGTGCTGGGCAGCTGGCCCACTGAGGTCTACACGGTCGAGGAGACACGGGAGACGGTTAAAAAGCTGAAGGAGCTGGGCGTGGACGGCGTCAAGATAATCCCGCGGCCCCACGTCACTCCCGAGATGCTTGAGGTCATGGCGGAGGAGGTGAGGACGCAGGGTATGCCGGCGGGCGTCGCCATCCACGTGGCCCAGAGCAGCGAGCTGGACGCCCTGGACGTCACCTGCGCGGGTCTGGACAAGATCAGCATAGAGCACACCTACGGCATCCCCCAGGCCGCCCTCCCCGGCAGCCAGGACTTCCCTCCCGACTACAACTACAGCGACGAGGTGGACAGGTTCAGGTGGGACGGCTACATCTGGCACGAGGCCGACATGTACGAGGACGAGGTCATGGATGTCCTTGACACGATGATAGAGAACGACACCGTCTGGGACCCAACCATGGTGGTCTACGAGGCCCACAGGGACTACGAGCGCGCCAAGAACATGCCTTGGCACAGGAGGTACACGGTCCGCCACCTCTGGGAGGCCTTCAGCCCCCAGCCGGGCCGCCACGCGACCCACTTCTTCGACTGGAAGACCAGCGACGAGATCGCGTGGAAGGAGAAGTACCGTATCTGGATGAGGTACGTACGCTACTTCTTCGAGAACGGCGGAACCCTGACGGCGGGCAGCGACACCGCGTTCATCTACCAGATCTTCGGGTTCGCCCTCATCAGGGAGCTGGAGCTCTTCCAGGAGGCCGGCATCCACCCCATCGACGTCGTGAAGATAGCCACCACCAACGCCCACACGTGCCTCGGCGACGAGGAGAGGAGCCTCGGCGTCGTGAAAGGCTCCCCTGCTGACCTCTGCGTGGTGGATGGCAACCCCCTGGACAACTTCAAGGTCATGTACGGCACCGGGGTCGACAGGTACGGCGAGGACGGCGTCACCATGACCAAGGGCGGCGGCGTCAGGTATACCATCAAGGGCGGCGCCCTCTTCGACTGCAGGGAGCTCCTGGCCGACGTCGAGGAGTACGTCAACGAGCACAGGCAACTCCGTTAACCTTTTCTATGCAGCCCCAAAACCTTCAACTTGATGTCGGTCCCAGATGCCGGGCAGCTAGCCGAGTCTCTCGAAGACGCGACGAAGACGATTACCAAGACCCAGCCGTCGATGTTCAGCGTCACAGGCAAGCTCGTCAAGCTGCCCAGCTGCGAGGCCATCGTCGTCGGGGACCTTCACGGCGACATCAGCTCCCTCCAGTACATACTGATGAAGACCTGGTTCAGGGAGCGGGCTGAGGACGGCGAACCCGTGGTCCTGGTGTGCATGGGAGACTACGTCGACAGGGGACCGGGGCAGGTGGAGGTCCTGTACATCCTCACGAGGCTGCTAACCGAGTACCCGCGGAACGTGGTGCTGCTGAGGGGAAACCACGAGGGGCCCAGCGACGTGGGGGTGAGCCCCCACGACTTCCCCTATGTGCTCCACAGGCTATACGACGAGGAGTCCCAAAGCGTATACAGGCGGTTCAGGGACTTCGCGGATCAGCTCTACACGGCCGCCATAAGCCCGAGGAGGGCCCTAATACTGCACGGCGGGGTACCAGTCGGGCCGCAGAGCCTGAACGACGTGGCCTACGCCCACAGGACCCACCCCGAGACGGACACCCTGCGCCAGATACTTTGGAACGACCCCATGCCCGAGCCGGGGATAGCCGGGAGCGTGAGAGGCGTCGGGTATCTCTTCGGGCCGGACAGGGCCAGGAGGTTTCTGGACGCCGCCGGGGT
>DATKWN010000105.1:0-3010 GCA_035529515.1 Candidatus Krumholzibacteriaceae bacterium
GGGCTTGCTGCCGGCGGAGTCCGTGTGCGTCACAAGCCCCGTCTCCGGGTCATCCGGGTCCCGCTGGACCACGCAGAAGGCGCCCGGGAAAAGGTTCTCTATCGAGTCCTTGAACCGGTCGATGCCCGGCTTCCTCACGTCAACCCCTAGCTCTCTGTACCTCGACATGGCTTCACCCCGATAGAGGTATGTGGGGCGGACACGGTTTTTAGCTGTTCCCCTCGCCCAAGATGGACTCAAGCTTCTCCTGGTCCACCCTGAAGATCTTTGTGTACGATACCTCGTCCAGCGGCTCGAAGAGGCCGGGATAATGTGTCTGAACCATCTCCAAGACGGGTTCGCCCCTATAGTCTGTCTTGAGCCAGATGGTGACGTCGTTCTCCGACAGCCACTCTGCGTATGCGAGCGGCTCATCTATGCCGTAGTAGTGGGGCGAGTAGTGGTTCCCCAGGAGGGCCCTGGGCTCGACGCCCCACGTGTGCACGAGCCTGTAGTTGATGGTGGGGTAGTCGCACACTATGGTTCCTCCGCCGTAGAATCCGTGCACGATGTCGGCGGAGATGAACGCCTCCTCCGTGTAAGCCTGGTACCTGCTGTATGTCGGCAGGAACCAGAGGTAGGAGAGGAGGAAGAGGGCGGCCACGACGTGCTCCGGCCTCACCCTGAGCTCGGGGAGAGGTTTCTCCAACGACGTGTGGGAGAAATGCACAAGCACGGGTAGCCCGAGGGCGGCCAACGGGTTCACCATCCTCAGCATTATCATGAGGCTGGTGTGGTCTGACCCCAGGTACGTTAGGAATATGGGGGTCAGCACCGCCGCGGAGGCCAAGAGGTAGAGCTGGGGCTGGTACCTGAGCCACCGTCTCCGCGCCATCCGGGGCACCATGTAAGCCGCCGTCGCCCCCAGCGACAGTATGACGATCCCCGTGGGCTTGCGGGGCCATACGCTGAGCTTCCACCCAACCCAGCCCAGCATCAGCCCTAGGAAGGTCTTTCCCTGGTTGGCGGGCTCCCACCCCCCGAAGACGTTGTAGAGGCTCATGTACAGCGGGTACAACGGGTTCCCCGTCTGGGTGTACAGGTGGAAACCGAATACCGCCATGACTACGAGCCAGCCGATCACGTAAGGCAGGCTCTCCGTGTAGAGGCGCTCACGCAGACAGTAGCCGAGCAACACGATGAAGCCGACGGCCATGAGCTCGGTGCGGCTGTGCCCTGCCAACGCCAACGCGACCCCCGACAAGAACGGGTTACCCCTTATCGTGAGAAGCGACACTAGGAGAAACGTCAGTGCAAGCGTGTCCTGCATGGCTACCACGTCGAACACGGCGGCCACCGGGAACACCGCGAAAAGCATGCCCGAGACCAGGCCGGTCCGCTCAGAGTAGAACCTACCTCCTATCCTGTAGACCAGGACCGAGTTCAGTCCGCCGAGGACCGTGTTGAGAACCCTGTAGGGAAGGATCGAGGATGATCCCAGAACCCCCATCAGCGTGGACTGGACCAGGTGGGGCACCATGCCCCAGAAGTACTCGCAGCCGTTGAGGTCCCAGAGCCGCCACCCGGCGAACCCTATCTTGAGGCTCAGGTAGCTTATCTGCCAGTGGTGGTAGCTGTCCCAGTTCCAGTCCACGGGGATGTACAGCCAGACCAGCAGCCGTGCAGCTAGAGCGGCGGCGAAAACGGCCAGATAAATCCTGCCCTCGACGAGCTCCTGTAGGCTGCGGCGGTCCCCCATCCATCTTTTAGATATTGTTGATGGTTAAATAAGTGTCGGGTGGGCTAGAGGAGGCTCTCCAGCTTGGGGTCCGTCTTCTGCAGCTCCCTGCACTGTTCAACGGTCTCGAAGGCCCGCCTGATGTGCGGTATGGTTATGCTGCCGCCGACGACGAGGGCTACATTCAAGGCGTCTTGGAGCTCCTCGTCCGTGAAGCCCAGCTGGATACACCGGACGACGTGGTAGGTGACGCAGTCGTCGCACCGGAGAACCATGCTCGTGGCGAGGCCCAGAAGCTCCAGAGTCTTCTCGTCCAGATGGCTCGGCTCGTAGGCGCGGCTGTCCAGCGCCCAGAAACGCTTCAAGCCTAGATGGCCGCAGCCCAGGATAGCCTCGTTCATCCTGTGCCTGAACTCGTTAAACTTCTCCAAATCTTTCATGGGTAACCTTGTCTCATCTTGACGCTTTAAGGTGTGGCTTCCCAGAGGAGGAATTTTATTCCGGAGCGACTATGATGAGGCGATGACACGGATAAGTGCCGGGGACGAGGTGCTCCTCTACCTGGACGCCAAGCGCACCTACAAGGTGAAGGTGGAGGAAGGCAAACAGTTCCACACTCACAGGGGGTTCATCGAGCTGGGCGATCTGGTGGGTAAGCCCTACGGGTTGGTGGTCACCAGCAGCCTGGGCGTCTCATTCTACGCGTTGAAGCCCCTCATCAGGGACAGGGTCCTCAAGACCGACCGCAGGACCCAGGTGCTGTACCCGAAGGACATCGGGTACATACTGCTGCAGCTGGGCCTCGGCTCAGGCTGCAGGGTCTTGGAGGCCGGTACCGGCAGCGGCGCCCTCACCATGGCCCTCGCCGAGTCCGTGAGGCCCGAGGGGAGGGTCATCACCTACGAGATCGTGGAGAGGCACATGGAGACCGCTCGCGGCAACATCGAGCGCTCGGGGCTCATGCCCTACGTGGATATGAGGCTCGGCGACGTCACGGAGGGCATCCCAGAGGAGGACCTGGACGCCGTGGTCCTGGACATGGCGACACCGTGGCTCGTGGTGCCCCACGCCTGGGAGGCGCTCGCAGGGAGCGGCGTCTTCCTATCGTTCAGCCCCACCATTGAGCAGGTGATGAAGACGGCGGAGGCGCTAAGGTCCCACCCGTTCATAGAGATAGTGACCGTGGAGCTGCTGCTGAGGAACATCACGGTCGCCCCCGGCAGGACGAGGCCTCAGACGGTGATGATCGGGCACAGCGGCTACCTCACCACGGCGCGGAAGGTCATGAGGCTC
>DATKWN010000106.1:0-6789 GCA_035529515.1 Candidatus Krumholzibacteriaceae bacterium
TCTTCGACAACTACGGCAGCACCGACCACCCCCTCAACCACGCCAGGACGCGGGAGATCGCCCAAAAGCTACTGGACAACGGGTACATCTACCAGAGCGACGTCACCCTCCCCCACTGCCCCAACTGCCAGAGGTTCCTCCCGGACAGGTACCTCAGGGGCACGTGCCCCCACTGCGGGGCAAGCGCCCGCGGCGACGAGTGCGACCAGGGATGCCAACGCTACCTGGAGCAAGGCGAGCTCCTGGACCCCCACTGCAGCATATGCGGCACCAAGGCCGAGATGAAGGAGACTCGCCACTACTTCCTGAGGCTCACCGCCTTCGAGGGCTTCCTCAGAGGGTTCCTGGATGGGCTGGACGGCACGGACATCGCCAAGAACTACGCCAGGCAGTGGCTTGAGCAGGGCCTCAAGGACTGGAACATCACCCGGAACATCGACTGGGGCATCAAGTTCCCAGGAGACGAGAGCCTCGTGCTCTACGTCTGGTTCGACGCCCCCATAGGCTACATACAGAGCACGGAGGAGTGGGCGATGCGCACAGGCGGCGACTGGATGCACTACTGGAAGGGGGCCGGGAAGCTGATCCACTTCATCGGCCCCGGCATAGTCTACCACCACTGCCTCTTCTGGCCCGCGATGCTCAAGGGCTCAGGATACAGCGTCCCCGACGCCATAGTTGCCTCGGGCACCATGAAGGTGGAGGGGCACGTGTTCAGCAAGAGCCGCGGCTACGTGGTCTGGGTCGAGGAGGACTACCTCGCCAACGGGCTGGACCCCGACGCGCTCCGGTACTACATAGTCAGCTACACGGGTCACACCAGGGACCTCGACTTCAACTGGAGTACCTACGGCGACAAGGTGAACAAGGAGCTCGTCGGAAGCCTCGGGAACTTCATCTACCGCAGCCTGCTCTTCGCCCACCGCAACTACAGATCCGTCCCCGAAGGAACTGTGGACGCGGAGGCTAGACAGAAGGTCGAGGAAGCCGTCGAGACCATCAGGGACGGCATCGACGAGTACGAGTTCAAGAAGATATGCGACGCCGTCCTCGGGTTAACGGACTACGGGAACAGGTACATCCAGACCAACGAGCCGTGGAAGCTGGTAAAGGAGAGCCCCGAGGAAGCCGCCAACGTGATCCACAACTGCGTCTGGCTGACCAAAGCCATAGCGGTCCTCATGGAGCCCGTCCTGCCCTTCAAAGCCGAGAAGGTGTACGAGCTCCTCGGCTTGACCCGGAACCAGCCCCTGGAGCAAGCGTTGGCGCCCCTGGAAACAGGTGCTGAGCTAGGTAAACCGGAGCCACTCTTCCAGCAGGTACCGGACGACGAGATCCAGGCCCTCGAGGAAGCCATGATAATACGTATAACGCGGGCGAAGGGATAGGATACGGGGACCCCTTGAAGATCACTCTCGACCTCCACGTCCACTCCGTCTACTCGAGGGACAGCGTGAACACCATAGACACCATAACGCGTCGCATCAAGGAGGCCGGGTTCCACGGCTACGCGCTGGCCGACCACGACACCATAGAAGGGCTACCCGAGGCACTCGAGAAGAAGGGCGACCTGGTGGTGGTTCCGGCTCTCGAGGTGACGGCGCGCGGCGCACACGTCCTCGCGCTGGACCCCAACGAAACCATCCCCATGGGCCTCAGCGTAGCCGAGACCATCGAAAAGATCCATGGCCAGGGGGCGACGGCGGTCCTGGCCCACCCCTACGGTCTCCCGCGGAGCTGGGTCTCCATCAACAACATGAAGAACGCCAGCCTAAACGCCGTGGAGGTGGCCAACAGCGCCCAGTTCCCCTACGGCTACATATGCAGCCTCAACAGGAAGCTGGCCGAGGAGCTCAACCTACCGGCTACGGGGGGAAGCGACTCCCACATACCGGACACCATAGGGAGAGCCTACACGATCGTAGACACGCCGTCGACCGAGCTATGCGACGTCATCGACTCCATAAGGAAAGGAAGGACAGAGGCGGGCGGCTCAGGCATAAGCATCTATGAGCGATACAAGAAGCTTTTAAAAATAGGTTAGGGGACCGCTACTTCCAGCTTGACTCGATGTCGTAGAGCTCGATGCCCAGGTCGATGTGCTTCTCGGGTCCAGCGAAAGGCTCCATGTCGTATAGCTTAGTGTTCTCCAACCCCAATCCTCCTAGCTTTGGCTCCTTCACATTGTCTCGGTCTAGGGCGACGGCGATCTGGTAGCTGAGCCTCGGCTTGATGCCCTCGCTCAGGGTGGTTATCACGGCTGAGTTCACGTTTCCCATGAACCCCCGGAAGTTGGTGGCTAGTCCGTCCACGAAGCCTGTGACCCTGACCATGGCTTGCCTTATCTCGGCGTCGAAGGTATTGGTCACCCACGTGTTCTCGGCTGCGTCGACCCCCGTGTACGCGTCTAGGTCGACGCTTTGGCGCTGCAGGCTAAGCGCCTTTTCAATTAAAACCATGTCTCTTTTTCCTCCCCCATTATCACGCCAGTCGGTATTATCATACACAGCCTTATTTTGTCTCAGCTAGGCGTGTGTATCGGCGATGGTGTAGGAATGTGAGATATTTCTAATAACATCTGGGAATGGTCGGACATTCACTGTTTAATTAAAGGTATAAAGTTGTTCTCAACTTTATAGAGCAAATTTAAATACTCTCAACTCATGAGAGTAACTCCTTCCTCCGGCAACAAAATGACGGCCATAGACAAAACATAAAAAAATAAAACATCTACAATATTATATCATGTTTTAACAGAATTAATAAAACCAGCCCCATTCAAACTCAATTAAATAATTTATAAAAAAGCGATATGAGCCGATCAAGAAAGGATCAACAACACTAATCCATTTAAAAACTCGACGCGTCCGCACCGTTTAAAACACACCAAGCTCTACCAATCAGGAACAAACAGATGCCCCAAATCTACGTGCGATCCTACGGGTGCAGCGCCAACACCGCCGACGCAGAGATAGCGAAAGGACTGCTGCAGGGCAAGGGCTACAGACTAGCCCAGACACCGACGAACTCGGACCTAAACATACTGCTCACATGCATAGTGAAGACGCCCACGGAGAGGAAGATCACCAAACGCATTAAGCGGCTCTACGAGTCAGGGAAACCGCTTATCGTGGCTGGCTGTATGCCGAAGGCCATGCAGAGTCACGTAGAGGAGATAGCGCCCAGGGCATCAATGGTTGGGCCTGACGACATAGAGCACATAGTTGAGGCGGTGGAGAAGACACTCCGTGGAGAAAAGGTGGTATACGTCGAAGGAGAGGCCACTGACAGGACTTGCCTCCCCAGGGTCCGGGCCAACAAGCTCGTCCACATAGCCCCGATCTGCAGCGGATGCCTGGGAAACTGCGGCTACTGTATCGTTAAGCACGCCCGGGGCAGACTCTGCTCCTTCCCTGCCGAGAAGATCGTCGACGACGTGAGGGTGGCCGTCGCCGACGGCTGCAGGGAGGTGTGGGTGACGGCGGAGGATGCCGCCGCGTATGACCACGAAGGAACCACCCTGCCCATGCTCCTCGACGAGATCACGGGCGTCGAAGGCGAGTTCCGTGTGAGAGTCGGCATGATGACCCCCAACAGCGCGCTGCCTGTCCTCGACGAGCTGATCGAGTCTTATAGAAACGAGAAGGTGTACAAGTTCCTGCACGTCCCAGTCCAATCCGGCAACGACCAGGTTCTCAGGAACATGCGCAGAAGATACACTGTAGAGGAATTCAGAGAGCTCGCTACGAGGTTCAGGGCTGCCCACGAGTATCTCGGGGTGTCGACAGACATAATATGCGGGTTCCCCGGCGAGACCGAGGAACAGTTCCAGGACTCGCTCGATCTGATCCGATGGCTTCGCCCAGACGTTCTCAACATCTCCCGTTACTGGGAGCGCCCCGGGACGGAGGCCGCTGCGATGCCGGGAAGGCTCCACGGCAGAGAGACCAAGGCACGTTCGAGGAGGCTCACCAAGATGTGGAAGGAGCTCTCCGTCGAGACGGGTAAACGTTGGCTCGGCTGGGAGGGCGAGATCCTGCTCGACGAGTTTGGTAGAGACGGATCCAAGGTGGGCCGAAACTACGTCTACAAGGCGGTAGCCGTGGACACCGACGCTGAGCTCGGGGAGTTCGTCCAGGTCAGGGTGACGGGGGCAGGCGTCGGGTTCCTCGAAGCAGAGATCGCATGATTTATTGCCCCAGCGGGTCGATGATCACCCGTGAACACTATGAGATTAGCTGTAGCGTCTTTCAGCCACGAGACCTGCACCTTCTGCCCGAGGCCCACCACGGTGGACGACTTCGAGGCCGGTAAAGTGCATTACGGCGACGACGTCATGGAGTCTACGAGGGGTATACCCAGCTACATCAACGGCTTCATCAAGGCCGCCGAAGAGGAGGAAGACGTGGAGCTCGTCGGCATACTCGCCGCCTCCAAGAGCCGCGGCGGCTCCAGCGGAAGCTGGCTCACCGAGGAGTGCTTCGACAGGTACAGCCTCGGCATAGCCGACGGCCTCAGGAAGGCGGGGAAGCTGGACGGCGTGCTCCTGGCTCTACACGGAGCCATGGCCGCCACCGGGCACACCAAACCGGAGGCAGAGATAGTGCGCAGAGCCAGGGCCGCAGTCGGGGACGTACCCATTATGGTGACGCTTGACCTCCACGCGAACGAGGACAGCGAGTTGACCGACGCCGCCGACGCGGTGTTCATCCTCAAGACCTACCCCCACGTGGACTCGGGGGAGATAGGCTACACCGCCGCCAGGTGCATGATAGAGACCGTCAGGGGCGGCTTCAAGCCCACCACGGCGATAAGGAAGCCCGGCGTGATGACCCCCAGCGTCTACCAGGGCACAGGCGAGTCCCCGGCCAAGGAGATCATGGACCGGGCGCGGGAGTGGGAGAGGAGAGAAGAGGCCTGCTACTGCGTCAGCGTGGCCTTCGGCTTCGCCTACGCCGACGTGCCGGACGTCGGCGCCACCGTCATCGCGGTGACCAACGACGACGCGGCCCTCGCCGAGAAGATCGCGGAGGACGTCTCCGGCTACATTTGGAGCCTGCGTGAGCCCTTCGCCGGGAAGAAGCTGCCCAAGACCAGGGAGGGGGTGGCAGAGGCCATCGAGCTGGCTAAAGCGGGCAAGACTCCCGTCATCATAGCCGACCACAGCGACAGGATGGGCGACAGCACCCACATCCTTAAGGAGCTCATCGAGCAGGGGGCGACCGACTTCTGTGTCGCGACCATAAGCGACGAGGCAGCCATACGGAAACTGAAATCCGAGGCAAAGGTTGGAGACAGCGTCGACGTGAAGGTGGGCGGCTACGCTGACTGCTACTCCGGGGAACCAGTCGAGATCAAGGGCACCTTGGAGTACCTCGACGACTGCAGCTACGTTCTCACGGGCCCCATGAGCAGGGGCGACACGAAGAGGCTGGGGGTAACCGCGGCGCTGGGATTCGGCGAGAACAACCACGTCATACTCACACCCACGCTCCACCAGGTGCTTGACGACGCCATATTCCCCGCAGTGGGTCTGAGCCTCGACGGCCTAAAGATCGTCGCCATAAAGTCCCGCGTCCACTTCAGGGCCTTCTACAACGACGCCGCGGGAAGCATCGTCGTGGTCGACGCGCCGGGCCTCGGGCCGGCGGACCTCAGCCAGCACACCTACAAAAACATACCCAGAGACATCTACCCCATCGGCGAGAAGTGAAAAAATAACCCTTTTTCTTCACTCTAGAAGGGTGGACCGAACCCGGCTCCGCCCAGGCTGATGCCCAATAACGTCCCTAATACGATGAGCACCACGGTCATGACGACCACGGCGAGGACGGATATCACCACGGCGTTCCCCCACCCCGTCTCGTAGTACGTCTTCACCAGGTACAGGTAGGCGACGAGCTGGGCCAGGGACCCGACGCCGCCTCCCACGACCTCACCGATCACGGCGTTCACCACCGTGCCGAAGATGCCTATCCACACCGCGTCCATGAACTTCGCCTTCTCGCCTCCGACGATCCATTTACCGGCCAGCCAGAGGAACGGCGCCGTCACGATGCTCCCCACCACGACTCCGATTATAACCCCAACGACGCTCAAAGAAACACCAGAGAATATGTAAACGCCCATCAATTTAAACAACCCTTCCCTGAACGACGACTCGGTGAATTTTTCTATCTAGAGACAGACTAGCATGTGAGGTATCTGATTGAAGGTAAACGCAGCTAACGGCCTGGTCAGGATTCTAAAGAAGGAGGGAGTCGGGTGGGTCAGCACCTTCCCGACCCATGTCTTCGGGAACGCCTGCGGCGAGGAGGGCGTAAAGAACTTCATGGTGAGGGACGAGCGTTACGCCGTCGCCGTGGCGGACGGCTTCAGCCGGGTGAGCGACGGCAAGGCCTTCGGCGTCTGCAGCGTCATGGGCGGAGGGAACGCGGCCGGGACCCAGATGGCGTACGGCGCCCTGGCACAGGCATACGAGGACTCCGTGCCTCTGCTGTGCCTGACCGACGGCGTCCCGACGTCGGTGTACGGCCGCGAGAGGTTCAACATAGAGGACGCGTTCCAGAGCGTGACCAAGTGGCGCGGCTACATCAACAAGGCGGAGAGGGTGCCAGAGTACATGAGGAGGGCCTTCACGCAGCTCAAGACGGGCAGGCCGTCCCCCGTTCTGCTGAGCCTCCCGAGGGGGCTCGGCCAGTACGACGAAGAGGTGTTCACCTATAAGCCTGTCCAGGGATGGAGGTCCCAGGGCGACCCCGGGGACGTCGAGAAGGCGGTGAAGGCTCT
>DATKWN010000107.1:0-15128 GCA_035529515.1 Candidatus Krumholzibacteriaceae bacterium
ATCGACCAATAGCCCGGTGCACTTGGGGCCAGGCCCCCCCTTCAACGTTATGGCGAAGCTGGGGCACACTCTGGCGCATAGGCCGCAGCCTATGCACTTCTCGGCGTCGTACTCGTGCTTCCCCCTCAGCCCCTCGGGCGGCTCCAGCTTCTCGAAGGGGTATATCAGCGTGCAGGGCTTGCTGAACGCGTTCTTGAGTAGCTCTCTCTCCATAGCCATCTTATATCACTCCCGAGAGGGCCACGACGGCCATCACCTGCAACACAGCCAGGGGCACCAGGTACTTCCAGGCCCCCGACACCATCTGGTCTATCCTGAGCCTGGCGAACAGGACGCTAAGGTTCGTAAGCACCAACACGCAGAACGTGGTCTTGAGGATGAACCACACGAAGGGAGGCAGTATTGGCCCGGCTGGGCCGCCTAGGAACAGGCTGGTCACCAGGGCCGCGGCGAGCACCATCTTGACGTCGTGGCCCGCGTTCAGAAGCGCCAGCTTCTTCCCGCTGTACTCCACCTGCCAGCCGTGAACTATCTCCGTCTCTGCCTCGCTGATGTCGAAGGGCCTGAGCTCCAGCTCAGCCAGAAGACATATGACGTAGATGACGACGCCGATGAACAGCACGCCCACGACGGCGAGTCCCTGTATGCTTGGGGCTCTGAGGAAGGCGTTAACGCTCGCCACCTGCCAGTCCACAATCTCGCTGATCTGCAGGCTCCCCGCCAGTATGGCAGGGCCTATCGCGACCAGGCTTAGAGGTATCTCGTAGGCGAGCATCATGAGCGCCGCCCTGGTCGCTCCGACGGCGCCGAACAGGCTGCCGCTGCTCCATCCCCCCAGGAAAACCGCGAGTATGACGACGCTCATGAGGAAAAGAACGAGTATGAGGTCTCCCTCGAAGCTGACGATGGGCTCCCATCCCCAGAGGCTCGTCAGGCTCTGGATGGGTATGAGGAACGTGGCCGCCAGAGGTAAGGCGAAGACCGCGATTGGTGAATAGTTGAACACCGGCTTATCCGCCGCCGCGGGGGTTATGTCCTCATTGACCAGCAGCTTGATGAAGTCCGCCAAGGGCTGTAGGGTTCCTTGCCACCCAGTGTGGAGGGGACCCTGCCTGTTCTGGAGCCGCGCAGCCGCCTTACGGCTGACCCACTGGCACCAGAGGGCGTATGTGAGTATGAACGAAAGACCCGGGAAGATTAGCACTGCTACCAGGGTTGTTATCGGGTTGCTCATTTGCTGTACCACTCCTTTCTGTACTTGCTCAGCTCGCCCTCGGTCCACGTCCAGGTCTTGTCCTTGCCCTCGTCGTAGAACACCATTCTGTCGGTGCAGCTGAAGCACGGGTCGATGCCCGCCAATGTAATCGGGATGTCGGCGATGTACCCGCCCTTAAGCCTCTCGATCAGCGAGGGGATGTTGGCCATCGTCGGAGCCCTTATCTTGTGCCTGTAAGGCATGTTCTTGCCGTCGCTTATCGTGTAGTGGATCAGCTCCCCTCTCTGGGCCTCCACGATGTAGGCCGCCTCGCCCTCCGGCAGCCTCTGCATGGGGTTGAACTTTACGGCGATCTCCCCGTCAGGGATGTTGTCTAGGACCCACTTACAGATCTTAACAGACTCGAGGGTCTCCAGCACCCTTACCAGCACCTGGCCGAGGACGTCGCCGTTGTCCACGTAGATGTGCTCGAAGGGTATCTCGTCGTATATCAGGTACGGCGATATCTTCCTTATGTCACACGGGACCCCGCTGGATCTCGCGTTGGGTCCACAGCCGCTCAGCCTGATCATGTCCTCTTTGCCTAGGTACCCGACGCCGACCGCCCTCTCCAGGATGGTCTTCTCGGTTGAGGCCACCTTGATGTAGTAGTTCGTCCGCTCGGTGATGGTGTCAAGGATCTTGTGGTACCTCGTGAAGTTGTCCTTGTTGAGGTCCCTCCTGACGCCTCCCACCGTAGGCATCGCGTAGTTGACCCTGTTTCCGCTTATCTCCTCCAGCAGGTCCATGACAAGCTCGCGGTCCCGCCACACGTAGTAGAACATGGTGTCGAACCCTATCTCGTGGGCGGCTACCCCCACCCATAGCAGGTGGCTGTGCAGCCTCTCCAGCTCCTGGATGAATACGCGGATGTACTTGGCGCGCTCAGGTATCTCGATGCCGCCGGCCTCCTCGACGGAACCCGTGTATGCCGTCTGGTGGGCGTTGCTGCAGATGCCGCAGACCCGCTCCGTGATGTACAGGTTCTGGATGTAGTTGCGGCTCTCCATGGCCTTCTCGATGCCCCGGTGGTTGTAACCGATCCTGGCCTCCACGTCGACCACGACCTCGCCGTCAACTGTGAACAGGAAGCTCTCCGGCTCCTTCAGCGCCGGGTGCTGGGGCCCAATCGGTATGACAAACTCTCTTTCACTCAACGTCCTTCCCCCACTTCTTGCCATCCACCTTCTCTCGGAGAGTCTGAATGTCCCACTCTTTACGCAGCGGGTGCACTCCCTCCGGCCAGTCCCACGCCAGGATCAGCCTCTGGGGGTCTGGGTGGCCCTCCGGGAAGACGCCTAATATGTCGTTTACTTCTCTCTCGTAGAGGACGGCGCCGTTCATTATGTCGACTATGCTCGGGACCTTGGGGTCGTCCTTGGGGACCGGGACCTTCAGGCTGAAGCAGAAGCCTTCGCTGCGTAGGTGGTAGACTACCTCGTAGTTCTCCCCCATGTCCACCCCGGTGATTGTCGTGATATGGACGAAACCATGTTCCTCCTTCAGGTACCTGACGACGTCGCGGAGCTTCTCCCTGTTAACATGCGCGAACGCCCTGTAGGCCCTAGGGACTTTGGTGTTGTAGACGTCTTCGTCTCCAAACTCCTTCACGAGGTCTTCGACGACTCTAGTATGTTCCTTTATCGACAATTTTTTTCACCTCAATACCCTGCGCTCACGAGGAGCTTCACTACGCCGTCTAGGACGGCCTCTGGCTTCGGCGGGCAACCAGGGATGAAAGCGTTGACGGGTATGACCTTGTCAACTCCCTCCATGACGTTGTAGCAGTCCTGGAAGACCCCGCCGCTGATGGCGCACGAGCCCACGGCCACCACGAACTTGGGGTCAGGCATCTGTTCGTAGATCCTTTTAAGCCTGTCTCTGACCTTCCTCGGCACGCTTCCCGATACCACCATGACGTCGGCGTGTCTCGGTGAGCCTTTCAGTACGGCGCCGAATCGTTCCAAGTCGAACCTGGGTGTCAGCGCGGCCAACACTTCGATGTCGCAGGCGTTGCATGCGCCGGCGTTGAAGTGTATGAGCCACGGGGAACGGGTTCTAGCCCATGTCAGTATGCTCATCTCATTGCCTCCACGTGGCGGTGAGTATGACTATGGAGATCAGGCTCACACCGGCGTAGAACAGGGGCACAAGCATGTTGACGGGCCTCCCGACCGTCGTGGCCAAAACGAAGCCGAGCACATCAAAAATCATGAAGTACACCGCGTAGATGAAGAAGTTCTCTACGTTCAGCCTAACCTTCTTCGGTGGGATCGGTTCTCCACAGGCGTATGAGGCCAGCTTTCCCTCGGTGTCGGGGCTCTTCGGCGCAAGCACGTTGCCAAAGGCGAAGATGATGATGCCGACGAGGATTGCTAGACCCATGATTATCGCGAAACCACTTAGACCTACAAGCAAACCTTGGTCCCTCAACATAGCGTTTAGTTAGAGCATATAAAGATTTACGACGGATAAGATTATTCGTCGATTTTGGATCAGGTGGATAATTTACGACTTTTTTTATGTTAATAATAGTAATTTTTAACCGTTTTAAATAACTTCTATTTTTTTCTAAAAATTCATATTATCGCGTTTAAGCAGCGAAATTTTTATAGTGATCAGTATGATAGGTTAGCAATTCATGTTTAGGGGAGTTGTACGTGGCGTCGACGGTAGTTCAGATTGTTCTCATCGTAGCAACCCTAGTCTTCGCTCTCATGGCTGCTGGAATGAAGGACATCCTATTCGCTGCCCTTAGCCTAGGCGGGATGGCTGTGTGTCTTGGAGGGCTATACTGGACCCTCTACGCCCCATACGTGGGCCTGTTCCAGATGCTTATCTACGGTGGAGCTGTGGTTGTGTTGTTCGTCTCTGTCATAATGTTCGTGAGGAGTGATGCTAATGAGTGACAGTAAAGCCAGCCTGTTTGCAGGGCTCGTCCTCAGCGCAGTCCTCCTCGGGGCGTTTCTATACATCCTAGCAAGTGAACCCTTCCCAAGTTCAAGTCTGGTTCACAGCGAGATGATCCCAATCAAGCCGGGGTCAGAGATCGGGGGCGCGATGAGCGGGTTCCTCTGGGACTTCAGAGGCATGGACCTCATGTTCCAGACCCTTGTCCTATTCACGACGGCGATATGCTGTCTCGCACTACTAAGAGAGGAGACACGGAAGTAAAATGGATGCAACGATCTGGCTCGGCTCGGCTTTCGCGTTATTTGCCATAGGATTATACTGTGTAAGCAAGAGAAACATGATACGCATCCTCCTTGGAGTCGAGATGATCCTCAACGCCGGTAACTTCGCGTTCATCTACTTCGCCGCACAACACGCCGCCATTGGGGTCGTCGACCCCGTCGGGCAGTCTATAGTGTTCATGTCGATAGTCACCGGTGGCTGCGTCGTCGCCGTGGGCCTGGCCCTTATCGTAAACGCCTACAAGCACTTCAAGACCACCGACTCCCGCGAGCTCAGGAGGTTGAGATGGTGATACCCGCTTCAATGTACTTCCTGTTTTCGCCGATGCTGGTCGTATTGACCGGCTTACTGGCGGAGCGAACCGGCCAACCCAAGCTAAGAGACGTCGTCGCCGTCATAGTGAGCGCCCTGGGCGTCGTCTTCGTGTGGACGCTCTACAACGCCCTTCAGGCCGCTCCTGACAATATCCTCGTGTTCTCTCTGGGCGGAGGCCCGCCTCTTGGAGCTAGCTTCGAGATAGACATGATGGGGATGTTCATGGCCTTCTCGGCCACCATCCTGGGCTTCTTCGCCACAGTTTACAGCTACAACTACATGGAGCACGACACGAGGCTGACGGAGTACTACACGCTGCTCTCTGCCCTCGTCGTCGGCATGCTTGGGGTGGCTTTTGCGGGCGACTTCTTCACGCTGTTCATCTTCTGGGAGATGATGGGGATAGCCAGCTACGCGTTAGTCAGCTTCAGGAAAGACCTCCCTGGGCCCATCGAAGCCGGGTTCAAGTACATGGTCATGGGATCGGTGGGCTCGACGGTGCTGTTCTTCGGAATCGCGCTCGTATACGGGATCACCGGCACCCTGAACTTTGCACAGGTCTCAACCGTGATACATGGGCAGCCGATGAACCTCTGGTACTACCTGATATTCGCGTTATTCGTAATAGGCTTCGGAGTCAAGAGCGCCATCGTCCCGATGCACACGTGGCTCCCAGACGCGCACCCCGAGGCGCCGAGCCCCATCAGCGCGATGCTGTCAGGGATCTTGATCGAGACGGGCCTCTACGCCTTGACCCGCGTGCTCTTCATCCTCTTCGAGCCTAGCTTCTTCAAGTTAACCATCGCGGCCTTCGCCGTACTCACCATGACCCTGGGAAACGTGATGGCTCTACGGCAGGACGACGTGAAGCGGATGCTGGCTTACTCGAGCATAGCCCAGGTCGGGTACATGCTCATCGGCGTCTCCACGGGCCTCACCTACGGCTTGATGGGAACCCTGTTGCACATCCTGAACCACTCGCTGATGAAGGGGCTGGCTTTCCTCTCCATAGGCTCCGTCGTCCACATGACGGGGACACGCGACATCAACAAGCTGCGCGGCGTCGGAAAGATGATGCCGTTCACGACCCTGTCGGTCATAGTCTCGTTCCTGGGTCTCGGCGGCGTCCCAGGAACCAACGGCTTCATCAGCAAGTTCATTCTCTTCAACGCCGCCTTGGGCGCCGACATGCTCATACTGGTGATTCTCGGCGTCCTCAACAGCGCGTTGAGCATGGCCTACTACCTCAGGGTCATCATGGTCTTTCTCTCCGGTGAGGTCGATGAGGGCTTGAAGGCCAAGGAGGCCCCACTCCTCATGGTGGGGGTCACACTGGTCATGGCCTTACTCATAATAGTCCTCGGAATCTACCCGAGCCCAGCCGTGGGCATAGCGTCTAGCGCCTCGGAAGCCCTGATCGAGGGCCTGAGCAAGTACGTAGGAGCTGTCCTATCATGAGTCCACTAGAAATATTCTTGGAGAACCCTTGGCCTTGGCTGTCATGGATACTCCCCGTCGTCGGGGCCGTCTTGATGCCGGTTCTAGGGAAGATCGACCACAAGCTGAGAGACTACGGCGCGGTGTTCTTCGCTGGGCTTGCCGCCGTGGCGGCGGCGTCCATGATACCGTCTCTGCTATCAGGCCACACCCCCGGCGACATCAAGTTGTTGACTTGGTTCACTTTCCCCAACGGGGCTCCGCTCGAGATAGGCGTGTTGGTGGACCCTCTTAGCATCATAATCAGCAACGTGGTGGCCTTCATCAGCTTCCTCATCGTGGTCTACTCGGTCGGGTACATGCACGGAGACCCACACCTCGAAAGGTTCTGGTTCTTATTCCTGTTCTTCATAGGAAACATGCTGCTGCTTGTGCTCTCTAATAACCTCCTACAGACCCTCATAGGCTGGGAGGGGGTGGGGCTCTGCAGCTACGGCCTCATCGGCTACTACTACCGCGACGCCAAGGAGCGCTGGCTCGGCGGGCCACCGCCCACAAAGATGTTCCCCCCAAGCCACTGCGGCATGAAGGCGTTCGTGGTAACCGGCATCGGCGACGTCTTCATCCTGGCGTCGATTTTCATCATCTACTACTTCGCCGGGACCTTGAACTACTATGAACTCATCAACACGGCGCCCGAATGGCTTGCGAAAATGGGTGCAGTGAAGGGGCTGATCCCGTTGACGGCCATATTCTTCCTCGGGGGGCCGATAGGGAAGTCTGCCCAGTTCCCGCTTCATGAATGGCTGCCGGAGGCCATGGCGGGCCCCACCTCGGTGTCGGCGCTCATCCATGCTGCCACCATGGTCAAGGCGGGGGTCTACCTCGTCGCGAGGATGAGCCCAGTGTTCTACATCGGCGCATACGTGCTGCACCTACCGGGGGCCCGGGTATACTTCACAACCATCGCGGTGGTCGGGGCGTTCACGTGCTTCCTCGCCGCGAGCCAAGCCCTGGTTTCGGTGGAGCTGAAGAAGATACTGGCCTACTCAACCGTCAGCCAGATAGGCTACATGATGCTGGGCCTCGGGCTCAGCGGGTTCAGCGAGGAGGCGTACATCGCCGGCCTCACAGCCGGGGTGTTCCACCTGGCGAGCCACGCCCTGTTCAAGGGGGCGCTGTTCCTGTGCGCGGGCTCGGTGATCCACTCCGTAGAGAGCATCTACACGTTCAACATGGGTGGGCTGAAGAAGCACATGCCCAAGACCTACCTGCTGATGCTGCTGGCCACGCTGAGCCTCTCCGGCATCCCGCCCTTCAGCGGGTTCTGGAGCAAGGACGCCGTCTTTCTTTCGGCCCTCGTGGCAGGCACGCCCCTCGCGATGCTGCTTCTCGCGGTGGCGGTCATAAGCGCAGCCATGACGTTCGCCTACAGCCTGAGGTACATAAGCAGGACGTTCCTGCACGAGGAGAGCGAGTTCATCCACGAGCTGGAGCACAACGGGCACCACATCCACGAGGCACCTTCCATTATGTGGGCCCCGATCTCGATACTGGTCGTGCTGTTCTGCGTCATCGGGCTCCTCGGGCTCGTGGGGCTGGTCAGCCCCGGCCTAAGCCCCGAGATCTTCATCGAGGAACAGATGCACCACGCATTAGAGCAAATACTGCCTCAAGAGGTTGCTGAGCACCTGCACGTGCCCCACATCTCTGGCTCCACCAAGCTGATGGGCGCGGCCCTCAGCGCGGTGGCTCTGGCGGTGGGAGGGTACCTGGGCTACAACTTTTACTGGACAAAGAAATGGGACTCGTGGGCGTGGGTCCAAGCCAGTGGATTGAGGAAGACGATCTACAACTTCCTGTGGAACAGGTGGTACATGAACCCCGCATACTACTTGGTCTTCGTTGACGGGTTAATCCTGCTTTCGAAGGGAATCTTCAGCGTCTTCGAGGCTGGGGTGATGACCCCGTTAAGCGACTACGTTGCGAAGACGTCGGAGTCTCTGAGCGCAAAGATGTATGAAGTCCTGGAGGTGGGAGGCGTCTTCGGTGTCCTGAATCAAGGGGTGCCGACCGCCGTGATCGGCGCGTATCACCGTGTCAAGAAGGTGCAGACAGGCGTCCTCAGCATGAACCTTATCTACATGTTCATCATGCTGGTGATTCTACTCGTGGGGTTGTTGATTAAAGGAGGTTAATGAATGTTCGGTTCACTCTGGTTAGCATTGTTGGCTCCCATCCTCTTCGTGCCTGTAGTTTATTTCCTGGGAAGAAGCATGGGTAAAAGGGTCGGCTGGGTGGCGTTTATCCCCCTACTCTATAGCTCGCTCTACTTCGTGAGCCTCCTGGGCGAGGTCGCGGAGAACCCGGTGGGAGAGTACTTCTACTGGCTGCCCGGGATAAGGTTCGGGCTCTACGCCGACAGCCTGAGCCTACCCATCGCGCTCACGGTCGCCGTGCTGTCGGCCATCATCGTGATATACTCCCAGCCCTACATGGATCACTCCATCCACGAGCAGTACCACCGCGAGAACAACAACGCTCACGCGACGTACTACGCACTCTACCTGGCTTACGCCGCAAGCATGATGGGGGTGGCTTTGTCGACGAACCTGTTCGAGTTCTACCTGTTCTTCGAGCTGATGATAATCCCGTCGTGGGCGCTCATCAACGCCTACGGCTCCGGGGAGCGTGAGAAGATAGGGTTCATGTACCTTCTATGGTCCGTCTTAGGCGCGGTCCTTTTCGTCACGGGCGCCCTCTCGGCTTACGCCAACACCGGCTCATTCGAGATAGCCGACCTTGTGCTGATCCAGGGCTCCCCGTGGGCCGGATTCATGGTGGCGACGATGCTCCTGGGTCTCACAGTCAAGATGGCTATGTTCGGCTTCCACATCTGGCTTCCCTTCGCCCACGCGGAGGCGCCCACCCCCATAAGCGCGTTGCTGAGTCCAGCGATGATCGGGTTGGCCGCCTACGCCATAGTGAGGATGCTTATCCCCATCGCGGGAGTCATGGACACCAACATGGTGCTGCTGCTGCTCTGGGGCTTGACCACCATGATCTACGGCGGCATGATGGTCCTGGCTCAGAACGATATAAAGCGGCTCCTGGCCTACTCCAGCATGAGCCAGATGGGCTACCTGTTCATCGGATTAGCCAGCGGCACCACTATCGGCGTAAGCGGCTCCATGATGCACTACGTCAGCCACGGACTGGGGAAGGCGGTCCTGTTCCTCAGCGCCGGGGCGATCATGCATCAGACCGGCATCAGGGACATCCGGCAGCTGGGCGGCCTCGCCGCAAAGATGCCGGTAACCGCGACGGCTTTCATCATCGGTGCCATGAACATCGCCGGTATCCCGCCGACGGTTGGGTTCACGTCCAAGCTCATGGTGTTCATGGGCGCGTTCGGGCCAGGTGTTCAGGGTAACTCCGCGGAGCTCTTAATCGCGGTCGTCGCCATCCTGTCCACCGCCCTGACAGTCGGGTACACGATGTGGGCGATGCGCCGGATCTTTTACGGTCCCCTGCCCGAGCATCTCGAGGACGTCAAGGAGGCGCCTCAGCTGATGATCATTCCCATGATACTGCTCTGCCTCCTGTCGATAATCCTCGGTATCTGTCCGGGGCTCATCCTAGACCCGCTGTTCGAGGTGATACCAGGGCTGCTGCCCGTGTGAGGTGAATGAAATGGTAAACAACTTACTCTTACTGGTTCTCTTGGCGTCCTTCCTGTGTGCTCCCGTAGTATACCTGATCGGTAGAAGCATCGGGAAACGCGTAGGTTATGTGGTCTTCGCCGCGCTGCTAGCCGTGTCCATCGTCTTTGGCATGCTAATGCCGGTGGTGGAGCACTCCGTCGTGCTTGAGGAGTACAACTGGGTCGTCTCCCCCGTAGGGCTGACGTTCGGGCTCATGGCTGACGGGCTCAGCGTCCCCGTAATCTTCACCTACATGTTCGTGTTCGCGTTCACCGCGCTCTTCTCGCTTCAGTACATGGAGAGGAGGCTGAACCTGGACGACATTGAGGAAAACAACGAGCAGTACGCGAGGTTCTACACCTTCTTCCTGCTGTACGGCGTGAGCGTCGCCGGCTCCATGCTGGCGACCAACCTGATAGAGTTCTACCTGTTCTTCGAGATGGCCCTAGTCTTCTCGTGGATACTGGTCTTGCTGTACGGCTACGGGGACAGAAGGAGGAACTCGCTCCTATACTTCCTCTACACACACATCGGCGGAGGGGCCCTCCTCATCGGCATCCTCGGCGCATACTGGGCCGTGGGAAGCTTCGAGATAGCCGACCTCGCCAACATCTCGATGTACCCTAGCGCGTTCTGGATCGGCATCGCCATCACCATTGGCCTTCTGGTCAAGATAGGCGCACTGGGTCTACACGGGTGGATGCCCGACACATACTCCGAGTCGCCTGCCCCGGTGAGCGCGGTCCTGGGGGCCACATCTGTGCTGCTGAGCACGTACTCCCTTGCCAGGCTGATGCCCTACTTCGCCGAGGTTCTTCACGGAGTCAGCGGCTGGATCGAGCTCTGGGCGTTGATGACGATACTCTACGCCGGCGTCATGGCGATAGTCCAGACGGACACGAAACGCCTGGTGGCCTACCTGAGCATGAGCCAGATGAACTACTGCGTCCTGGGCGTCTTCACGTTCATCGACTACGGTGTCCTGGGCGCCATATCTTACTCGATAAGCCACGGCCTGGCGATCGCCCTCCTGTTCCTCGTCTCAGGCGCCCTCATGTACCGCACAGGGACGCGGGACATGACCAAGATGGGCGGACTCGCGGAGAAGCTGCCCATCGTCATCCTCGCGACCATGGCGGGGTTCCTGACCATCGGCGGGGTGCCTCCGACCGTGGGCTTCAAGTCGAAGTTCCTGCTCCTGAGCGGCGCCTTCGTCAGAGGCTTCGAGTCCTCGTGGATGGAGCTTGGGGTAGCCATCCTGGCGGGGAGCCTGGCGACGCTGTTGACTCTGGCGTACGAGTTCAGGGCCGTGTGGCGCGTCTACTACGGCAAGCTTCCCGAGGAGCTGAAGGCTGTGACTACTGTGCCCACCATGATGGCGGTGGCGCTTATAGCCATGAGCGCGCTTTCAGTCATCTTCGGGATCTGGCCCGCCCTGATAACGATCCCCATCGAGGTCTTCATAGAGCACATATTCCATTAGCACAGGGAAGACCGTTCCCCCCTTCTTGTTTCCTCTTTGATTAAGTCCTTTCAGAATGCTGACGACGGAGAACCGTGCAAATAGATACTCAAAGTGGTTTCTGGTGGCACCATTGGGAATCCACGTTGGGAAAGCTCATGTCCAGCTATTTAGTATCCTCCGCCAGTTTTTCTTTTGCATCGAACCCATTTAACGGTTTTTTCCGGGAGGTGCATAAGTCTTTTTAGGTTCATTAACGTGTGCAATTAGGAAATGAGCATTGCTGTCATTGGACCTCCCTCATTCGCGACGAGCTTCGAGCTGATCGGCGCCGCTGGCTACCATGAGATAAATGGAGAAGCCGTGGCAGCAACACTGGCTCGCCTCGTGAACGATGAGGACTATAAGCTCATCATACTTCCCGAGCGCTTTGCGCCTGAGACGAGGAACGTTAGGGAGGAGATCATGAGGAAGGGAGACATCACGCCTGTCTTTGCCCTAGTCCCCGACTTTACCATGGAGACGGGTATGAGAATGGAGGAACTCCAGGCAGTTGTCTCGCTGGCAATAGGTACAAGGTTGGAGTTGTAGAGGATGGAGATGGAACGAATACTCTCAATGGGCTCGAGGCTACAAAAGCTCCTCATTGAGGCGAAAGCCGAAGCAGAGCGAATGGTTTCTGAAGCCCAGAAAGAAGCCGACGAGATGATTGATGCCGCAAGAACCGAGTCTAACAGGAGACGGATGAGGGCTCAGAGAGGCACCGGGCTTGAGGAGATGCTTGCGGAGGAAGAGAAGAAGGCGGTGAAAGAAGCGGCCAAAGTCGCGAAGGACTATGAAAAACAAGTCGAGGAGCTGAGGAAGATCCCGGCAGAAAAAATGGAAAGCGCCGTCGAACTTGTGATAAAGGAGGTTCTCCCTGAATGAGCAGCATAGAGCTGGAAGCAGGCTTAATAGATAAAGCTGTGGAAGAGAGGAACGCCATCATCTCGAAAGCAGAGGTGAGGGCAGAACGAATCCTTGAGAATGCTAGGCAAGAAGAGGAACGTATCAACAGCGACGTCGATAGACACTTGAGGACAATAGTCGGCTCCGAGCTCAGGGCGGTTCACGACAGGATCGTGGGCCGGGCAAACCTGGATGGCCGTAAGATGATCATGGAGGCAAAGATGGAGTTACTAGACACGGTCTTCGAGTATGCCCAGGAGAAGCTTGAGGCGATGGCGAAGAAAGGCGGGGCAGACTATCAAGAAATTGTTAAGAAGCTGATCTCGGAGGCAGCAGAGGCCATAGGAGAGGACGAGTTGATCGTCTCATCCAACAAAGCGGATAATGGCTTCCTCAAGAAAACAATATCAGAGCTATCTAAGGAGCTTGGCGTGTCTCTTCGGCTCGATGATAAACCCATCGAAACGATGGGTGGAGTCATCGTGAAGAACCAGAGGAGCACAAAGGTATACTATAACACCCTAGAGGGCAGGCTCTCCAAGGTGAGGGGATCCAAGGCCTCAGAGGTGGCAGAAAAACTGGGGGTGATCTAAGATGGCGATGATGGAAGGAACAATCGAGAGAATAAACGGTTCACTTGTCGTAGCCAAGTTCAAGGAAGAACCCAAGATGGGCGACCTCGCCGAAGTGGGTAACCTCAAACTAATGGGTGAGATCGTAAGACTTAGCAAAGAGACAGCATATATACAAGTCTACGAGGCAACCGCAGGCTTGAAGCCTGGTGAGCCTGTCTTGGATATCGGGACCCCCCTCATCGCCGAGCTGGGCCCTGGGATCATGGGCCAGATCATGGATGGCGTCGAGAGGTCCGAGACAGAGCTATGGGACCTAACAGGCCCCTTCATAACTAGAGGAACCAACATAGCCCCCCTCAACAGGGAGAAAAAATGGGGTTTCAATGCCTCAGTAAAGAAAGGCGACAAAGTCGTTGCAGGAGACATCATCGGAACTGTGCAGGAGACGGCTAGCTTCCTCCACAAGATCATGGTTCCACCCGGGTTGAGTGGAACAATAAAGTCAATAAAGTCAGGAGAGCACACGGTCACAGATACAGTTGCCGAGCTCGAGACCGGTGACGGAGAGACGGTTCCCTTAAAGATGATGCAGACCTGGCCAGTCAGGCAAGGCAGACCCATCAAGGAGAGGCTGGCGCTGAGCATGCCCCTCATCACGGGACAACGCGTCATCGACACCTTCTTCCCATGCGCCAAAGGAGGCGCAGCAGCCATACCCGGTGGATTCGGGACCGGGAAAACGGTTACTCTACAGCAGATAGCCAAGTGGAGCGACGCCGACATCATCGTATACATTGGTTGCGGTGAACGCGGCAACGAGATGGCCGACGTAGTAGAGAGCTTCCCAAAGATAGAAGACCCTAGGACAGGGAGACGCCTCATCGAGAGGACGGTGATCATAGCCAACGTGTCCAACATGCCTGTATCGGCCCGAGAGGCCAGCATCTACATGGGGGCCACGATTGCCGAGTACTTCAGAGACCAGGGGTACGACGTCGCCATCATGGCCGACTCCACGTCGAGATGGGCGGAGGCCCTCAGAGACATCTCAGGCCGCCTTGAAGAGATCCCGGCGGAGGCAGGGTTCCCAGCTTATCTCGCGGACCGTATAGCAGGAATCTATGAGAGGTCCGGCAGGGTAGTCACGCTTGGTAGCGAAGAGAGATTTGGAAGCCTCACCATCATGGGCGCCGTGTCTCCTCCAGGCGGGGACTACTCGGAGCCAGTGACCACCAACACCCTCAGGTTCATCGGAACCTTCTGGGCTCTTGACTCGGAGTTAGCCTACCGTAGACACTTCCCAGCCATCAACTGGCTGAGAAGCTTCACAAGGTACCTGAGAGTAGCAGCCGATTGGTGGACTGAGCAATCCCCAGGCTGGGAGGACGCACGAGCGAGAGCGCTGAGGCTTCTCGAGGAGGCCAGCGAGATCGAGGAGACGGCCCGCATCATAGGAGAGAAGGCTCTCCCCGACGAGCAGAGACTGGTGCTCCTTATAGCTGAGATGCTCAGGGAGGGGTTCCTGGTTCAGAGCGCGTTCCACGAGGTAGACAGGTACTGTTCCCCCGAGAAACAGGCTGCATTGCTAGAGATCTACGTAGACTTCTACGATGTTGTGGCACCCCTCGTAAGGAAGGGTATACCCATAGAGCAGATCAGGGACCTGGACGTCCTCAGAGAGATGATGAGGCTCAAGGAGAGACAGGGCTTGGAGCCCATAAAGGAAGCCAGGATACAGATGAAGAACGAGGCGGATGACCTGGCAATCCAGTACGAGGTGGCGTCATAATGGCAAAAGTCGCAGGACTGGAGTACAAGACCACTACAGAGATCAAAGGACCCATCCTCATGGTAGAGAACGTCAGAGACGTCAGCTTCGACGAGGTCGTACAGATCCAGAGACCCAACGGCGAAACAGTGCAGGGAAGCGTCCTAGACGTCAGCAGAGACTGGGCTATGATCCAGTGCTTCGGAGAGACCTCGGGTCTAGACCTCAACACCAAGGTGAGGTTCACCGGAGACGTTCTAAGGATCCCAGTATCCCCTGACCTCATCGGAAGGGTGTTCAGCGGAAGCTTCGAGCCCCTCGACGGCATACCTAGGCCGCTGTCGACGGACCTCAGAGACGTCAACGGGGGTATCATCAACCCGGCAGCGAGGGACGTACCATCCGAGTTCATCCAGACAGGGCTCAGCAGCATCGACGGCATGAACAGCCTCGTCCGTGGCCAGAAGCT
>DATKWN010000108.1:0-13753 GCA_035529515.1 Candidatus Krumholzibacteriaceae bacterium
GTAGATGGGTATATATGGCGAGTAGTCCATGGCGTTGACTCACTTCATTGAGGGTCAGGGCAGCTTCTCGTGCCAGTCATCGTAATATTTCTTTATCTCCTCCTGTAGTTTTTCGGGTACCTCCCGCTCGAAGGGGAACGCCGCTGCCTCGGAGACGTAGCGGGTAATCCACTCCTCGATGAACCTACCCTGAAGCTCCAAGGCGTCGGGGCTCAGGTACTCTATGGTGTCCTCGACGCTGTGCATCATGATGTCGATTCCGCTGCGCCTGCTGAAGGAGACGCTCGGGATGCCCACGGCGGACAGCGGCGTGCCGTCGCTGCTGTACACGCCCTCCTTCACGTCGAACACGGTGCCGGTCTCCCTGCTCAGCAGCTTGACCGAGTTGGATAGCATGGGGGTGCCGAGGACCATCGCCGCGTTGGTGCCTATAATGGCTCCGTGGACGTCAAGGTTTACGCAGAGCCTGTGACGGTCCAGCTCGGTCTCGGCGTCCTAGTCCTTCTCCTTGGCCTCCTTGTCGGCTTCCTTCTGCTTCTTGGCGTTGAGGTTGCTGCCGTCCAGGCCCATCTCCTCGCTGCCCCAGGCCACGAACCTGAGGGTCCGTTTGCTTTCCTTCTCCTTGAAGACTCGGGCCAACTCCAAGGTCATCGCGGTTCCGCCAGCGTTGTCGCTGGCCCCCCTTACGCCTGGCACGGAGTCGTAGTGTCCGCCTACGACTATGATCTCCTCGGGTCTGGTGGAGCCCGGGAGCTCCGCTACCACGTTCTGAGTCTTCTTTGTGTCTCTCTCGGCCTCTACGACGATCCTGGCCTTTTTGGCGCCCTTCTTCAATAGTCCGAGGCCGCTCTCGAAGCTTACGCGTACAGAGGGGAAGTTCCCGTAGTCTTTACCCTGTGGGAAGTTGCCCCAGAAATGCTTTGTCAGAACACGCGGGTAGCGCTCGATGAGTATGAACCCCAGGGGCTTCCGTTTGGCAACTAGCTCTAGGTTCTTCCGCTTCACGGCGTTTGTCACAACGATCTTGCCCTCTATCTCTGGGGTGAGGTACTCCTCGTCGGTGGTCTCGATGCGGATAAGCTCGCCTTCTATGCCCTCGGGGCCGGTTACGCCGATCATGGACATGCCTTCACACTCGACTGCCTCGGTGTACGGCTCCAGTATCTCCAGCCTCTGAGCCGTCGTGCGGCCCGTCTTTATCTCGAACTCCTGCCTCCAGGTCTTCAAGCCCAGCTTCTTGAACTCGGACTCTATGTATTCGGCTGCGAGCCGGTCTTCCTTGTAGCCTCCCTGCCTCGACCCGATCTCGACTGCCAGCTTCTCGATGTGCTTTAACGCTTTCTCTCCGCTGAATATTGTAGACATGGGCATTGGTTGCCCGTTTGGGTGAAAAAACTTGCTATACCGCGGTCTTGGTGGCGCCGCCGTGGTGAGTGAGCCTGGGCCTCACGTTCACCACCATTATCCTGTCTGAGCCCAGGTATCCCTTCTCAAGCTTGGGCGGCCATGAAAAACAACGTATTGGGCGAGTGGTGTTCGCTTGCCATGGGAGACATGTTCTGCAGGGTTCGAACCCTCACCTGAGTGGAGATTTTTTCCCACTGATTCACCCTTTTTTTATAAAACATGCGATTTTTCGTACAAGAGTAACGACGATGCAAGTTCTATTCTGGATACAACAGTTGAGGGATTATCGTGTTCTAAAACCTAGTATTATATTCATTTCTGGCTGATACATTACAGGAGGATTGAGGAGGATTGGTGAAGAAGGAGCAAACTATCATTCTAATAATGGCATCAATAATCATAGCATCAGGATTCACCATATTATCACAGAGGAACCATTTCATTGACCTTGAGAACAAATACAACGTATTGGAGACACAATATGATTCACTTTTACTGAGCCAGACAGAGGCTCAACAGCGTTTCGAATCAGAGATAGTATATGAGACTCTAAAAATCGTATTAATTGAAGAAAAGATATCCAGCCTTAATGATTTAATCCATAACACCAGCACCGTGGTATTATCAACAGAGCTAATAGAAGACGTGAATGTGCCTAGACGCGTTGGAGGTTATAAGGTGCTTCCTTTAGATCCCGAGGAGATCGAGGCAAGGGCTGAGGCTGAGGGAGCCTTTCTATATCTACGTTTCACCAAGTTTGAGCCAAACCCAGATAACATATTAGTATCTATTCAAACTTCAGGCATCTTCGATTACGTCGAAGGTATATCTATTCAGTTTAAGTTAACTGGAAAAATATACCAGGGGTGGATTAGCTAATGTGCATGAATGTGTCTCATGTAACAAGGGATTCTTTATCATGCGTACACAGGGGATATTGAACACCATAATCAGTGCGGAGAGCGGGACTCTAACACAGATTACCTAACGAAAGATTCACGCACATCAATGATATCGAACTCGAAATATCAGACGTTACACCGCTGTCTTTGTGGCCGCCCCGTGGTGGGTGAGCCTGGGCCTCACGTTCACCACCATGACCCTGTCTGGGCCCAGGTTGCTCTTATCGGCCCTGATGATGGCCTCGCCGGTGTTCAGCTGGTGGGGCGGAGTGGGCGTCCCCTCCACCACCTGCCTGAGCAGGTTCGAGCTTATGACGTCCGACTTGTGGAATATCTTGATGTCGCTGCCCTTGATTATCTTGGGGTCAACGTCCTCGGGGAAGTGGGTGTCAAGCATGAGCCACGTCCCGGCGTGCCTCTTCTTACGGATCAGGTAGTTGATGTAGTCCGTGAAGTCCTTGCTCAGCCCCTTCCTGAGGTAGTCGTGGGCCTCGTTGATCACAAAGACGAACTGCTCCCGGGCTGTGTTCACGTTGTTAATGAGAGAGCTAATGACCAGGATCATGACGCTGAAGATGTCGTCGGGCTCCATCATGATCTTGCGGAGGTCGAAGACGTTCACGCCGCCTATTATGAGGTCGTTCATGAAGTCCCCGGCGACCAGATAGTCCTCCAGCGTTTCAAGCCGCATCATGGCGAAGCCCTTCTGGTTGGGGTTCAGGTCGCTGGCCTCCACCTCGCGCCGAATCGTGTTGAGCCCGAAGTCCCTGTCGTACTGGGTCTTCTTGATTATCTGGAATATCTTCTTCACGTACATGGAGCCGCTCTTCTTGCCGAGGCTCAGCACGTGGGGCCAGTCCTCGGCGGTGAGACGCGTCGGGTTGATGCCTATCGGGTACACCTTTGTATCGTAGTCTTCCTCGAATTTCCTACGCTCGTTCTTGTACACGAAGGGATCCACGAATATCCTGAAGCTCTTCCTGTCGATCACGCGCCTAGGCTCCACGCCGTAGCCTTCGCGGAGAGCCGCGGCCTCCTCCGGATTCTTGTTGACGTCGACGATGCTCCAGAACTCGCTCCTGAGGTCGTCCCGTGGCTTGTGGAACACGATTATGGTGGCGGGCTTCCTCACCTGGCTGATGCCCTGTATCGACTTGGATAAGAGCATCTCGCTGATTACGCCGATGGTGTATCCCTTTCCGCTGCCCTGCTTTCCGCAGACGAAAACGATGTGGGGCTCGTTCAGGTCCACAGCCACGAGCTCACCGGATGCCTTCCCCACCAGCCCCCACTGCTCGGGGAGCCTGTCGCAGCCAAGAAATATGTCCGGCTGGATCTCGGTCATTACCAATGGCCCTGTTTCTTGCTCGGCTTGGATGGCGGCCGACATGTATGTCTCCTCTTCGTGTACAGGTTCATCAGCTGGTTCAGGTATGTCGAAGAAGAGAACGGGCTCCTCCTCGTAGTCGCCGGTCTCCATGCTCGGCTCGATGAAAGACTCCAGCATGGGCTCCTCCTCTGAAGGAGCCGCCTCGACCGGTCTCCCGTTCCTGACCCAGGCCATGAGAGTGACTCTTAGGAGGTACACGATTACTGCCAACGGAAACGAGATCAGGCACACGTTGAAGATGGTCCCGTAGCTCACGAGTCCCTGAAGAGGGTTCCACTGCCAAGGGTAGATGAGGCTCACATCACTGTACAGGAAAGAGTCTAGTAAAACATGACCCCAGACGCCGATAAGCGACGCTGCCAAGTACCCCCGAACGTCATCGCTCGGAGGGAGCCTCAGCCTCTCCGTGTACTGTGAAGTGAATCCTCTGATAAGGTACATGAATATGGCTATGGCTACGCCTATGGGTGTGGCCACGGTTAGACTGTGATACGCGCCGTGAAGAGGCTGGGGTAGACTCAGCAGGATGACCAGAAGGGGCTCAAGGTCGATGACTATGGATGCCACTAGCAGAGTGGGAGTGTCCAGCAACGGGTACGCTAGTAGGGCTACCAGGAGCGCGGGCCCTATATGCAGGGCTGTAAACGGCATCCAACCCACAATAAGGAACAACCAATATAAAAGGTAGGAAAAACTGAGCTATTTTCTCAGGTAGGCGTCGATTGCTGCGGCCGCCTTCTTGCCGGCGCCCATAGCGCTGATGACCGTGGCTGCCCCAGTAGCCACGTCCCCGCCCGTGTAGACGCCCTCGATGGTCGTCTCCATGGTTTCCTCGTCGTGGATGATGGTTCCCCACCGCGTAACCTCGAGCCCCTCAGTCGTCTGTTGTATTATCGGGTTAGGGCTCTGGCCGATGGCGATCACGACTGTATCGATAGGTAGCCTCCACTCGGAGCCGAGTAAGGGTTCTGGCCTCCTACGGCCTGACTCGTCCGGGTCACCCAGCTGCATCCGGATGAGCTCCATCTCCTTGACGTTGCCGCGGCCGTCGTCGATGAACCTGACCGGGTTGTTGAGCAGAGTAAAGATGACACCCTCCTCCTCGGCGTTCTTCACCTCCTCGTGTCGCGCCGGGAGCTCGCCCATGCCCCTGCGGTAGATGATGTACACCTTCTCGGCGCCCAGCCTCAGGGAGCACCTAGCTGCGTCCATGGCGACGTTGCCGCCGCCGATAACAGCTACCCTGTTGCCGATGTTGATGGGTGTGTCATACTCGGGGAACCTGTAGGCCTTCATGAGGTTGGTTCTGATGAGGAACTCGTTGGCGCTGTAGATGCCGCTCAGGTTCTCCCCTGGGAGCCGCAGGAACCGCGGTAGGCCTGCGCCGCTGCCGATGAACAACGCGTCGAAGCGTCCGCCCAGCAGCTCCTCGACGGTGTAGAGCTTCCCTATCATGCTGTCGAGATGGATCTTGACGCCCAGCTTCTTGATGTACATAACCTCCGCCTGCACGATCTCTTTAGGTAGACGGAACTGGGGGATACCGTACATCAGCACGCCGCCAGCCGTGTGCAGGGCCTCGAATATCTCCACCTCGTGCCCCATCTTCACCGACTCGGCCGCGGCCGTGAGGCCCGCCGGCCCAGCGCCTATCACCCCGACCTTGAAGCCGGTTGGCTCCGGTGGCTCAGGTATCTCGATGTCCTTCTCGCGTTCGAAGTCGGCTACGAAGCGTTCAAGTCGTCCGATCTCGATTGGCTGGCCTCTGATGCCCAGCACACAGAACTTCTGGCACTGGTTCTCCTGGGGACACACCCTACCGCATATCGCGGGCAGGGCGTTGGTCTCCTTGACCTTCCAGGCGGCCTCAATGAACTTGCTCTCCTTCACAAGCTGAATGAAACCAGGGATGTCTATGTTGACCGGGCAGCCCTTGATGCACTGAGGGTCCTTGCAGCTGAGGCACCGCTGCGCCTCCTCGACAGCCATCTCGCTTGTGTAGCCCCTGGCGACCTCGAAGAAGTTGTGTATTCTATCCTCCAGTGTCTGCTTGGGCATCTCGACGGCGGGCTTGTCGAAGGCCATCTACTCGACCTCCCTGTTGTGGACGACCATGGCTATCTTCTCCTGCGGGTTGTAGACCCTCATGCGCATGATGAGCTCGTCGAAGTCCACCTGGTGGCCGTCGAACTCGGGTCCGTCCACGCAGCTGAACCTGGTGTCCCCTGCCACGGTCACCCTGCACGCGCCGCACATGCCCATCCCGTCGACCATTATGGGGAAGAGGTTCACGTTCGTGGGTATGCCGTACGGCTTTGTCTTCTCGCTGAGGTTCTTCTGGAGGCTCGTGGGCCCGATGGTGAACACGTGGTCAAACTCTTCCCCCTCCAGAAGCTCATCGACTATGCTCATGCCTTTAAGGCCGTAGGAGCCGTCGTCGGTGCAGATGTACGCCTCGTCCGCGGCAGCCTTGACCTCCTTCTCCAGCATCACGTGGTCCTTGTTTCGGAAGCCGAACACCGCGACCACGCGGTTCCCCGCCTTCTTGAACCACTCTATCTGGTAGAGCATGGCGCCTACGAAGACGCCTCCCCCGACGCACAGTATCTTGCCGTAGTTAGTTATCTTGGTGGCGTTCCCGAGGGGCCCGGCGAAGTTCAGTATCTCCTCTCCCTCCTCCAGCGTACCTAGCTCAGTTGAGGACTTGCCGACTTCGGCGAAGTAGATGGTCACGGTCCCAGCTTCGGGGTCTGTGCCGGCAATGGTCATGGGGATGCGTTCACCGCTCTCCTTGTATCTGACGATGACAAACTGCCCTGGCTCTGCCTTGTGGGCGACGGCTGGGGCGTGAACCTCGAACATCTTGACGTTTGGCGTAAGCTCCTTCTTGGACACTATCTCATACATGTGTTCACCGCTTCAGAGCCGAATCTCATTAAGGAAGTCTTACATATTAATAAAATCGAGGTTCAGGCCCTAACTGGGTATACAACTTTAGGAAAAATGGGCAGGTATATTATCGAAGTAGCATAAAAAGAGGCGAGTTTAAAGTCTACGTCCAGAGACCCGGTACGTCGCCCCAGATGGCGTCCCACCAGTCGCCCTCAGTCACCGACTCGCCCTTGACCAGTATCTCCAGCAGGGTTTTCAGCAGCTTGTGGTGGCGCCTCTCGTCCAGAAGAATAGCCTGCAGCAGCAGCTCCAGCTTCTCGTTCTCGACGCCGGGCATCCTTGCTTCGAGTTGTTTGATCACCGCCTCCTCCATCTCGATGTGCCTCTCGACAACCTTCCTCTGGAGGTCTAGCTGCTCCTCGTTTAGCGCCGTGCTGGATGACGTGAGGAGAGCGATCGCTGATCTGTACATCTCCGCGTGCTTAGAGGAGTCGAGCGATATGCCTCTTAAAGCCGTTTTAACGGCCAAGTTATCGATACCGTCTAGCGCATCTGAAACCGACTGGACTATCTTGTTCTCCAGCTCTATCTGACTCTCGAAGAAATGGATCAAATCGTCCGACATGAAACCACTGTGAGAACAGAGAAATGAGAGATTATAAAGATTGTAACGGCATGCCCCGTTTCTTGCCCAGCACACCGACGTAGACGGCGAACTGTTCGACACTATCTATCTGCAGAGCCTCGTTCAAGGCGTCGTCGTGGAACGCCGCTATGGCGCAGACACCGCAGCCGATGGCCTCAGCCGCCAGATACAGGTTCTGGCATACGTGACCCGCATCCAGGTGCATGTACCGGTAGCCCCTCTCGCCGTACCTCCACATCATCCTGTACGCTGCCGCCGTCCAGATGAACGTGGCCGCCGACTGCATCACGAAACGTTGGTTGAAGCATGCCTGGGTAACCTTCTCCGCTGTCTCCGGGTCGGTGTCCACCTCCTGGAGGCTGTGCTCCGTAGCCAGGAAACGGTAGAGGCCCCGCTTCAGTCCTTCAACCCTGTTCATGAGCACGTAAGTCTCGAAGCAGTGCCTGGCGCCGGCGCTGGGAACTGTGCGCAGCGTCGCCGGACTACCCGTGACCTCCTTCACCCCCTGGGTGCACCAGAGCAGGTAACTAAGCTCCCCAAGACTCAGCGGCTCCTCGCTGTACGCCCTGACGCTCACACGGTTGTTTATGGCGTCCCAGAGGTCCACGGCTCGCCTAGGCGCCTCCCCGGGGTCCGGTAGACGATGCACGGGTTTACCCTCCACCGGAGGCAGCGACAACGGCGGCTGTGGGAGACCCTTCACCTGGTCGGATTTATCCAGATACTTGTACTTGGTCTTCTCCATGAACTCCTTACCTGTTCCTTTAACCATCCATGTTCCACCTACGGAAACTACCGTATAGAGAATGACGATGCGCTATTAAAGAATCTTAAAGAAAGAAGAGAAAGGGTTTAGGCTAGGTAGCCCATGGCCACCATGGCGTTGGCTACCTTTAGTCAGGCTACTAGATATTGATAATATTCAGCTGAGATCATGCAAAAAAAGTGTAAAAAAAGAGTTGGTGTTTAGATCCTGCCTAGGAAGCGCATCGCTTCGGCTACTCTGCCGATGGCGAGGGCGTAGGCGCCGCCCCTCAGGGGGACGTTGTACTTGTCTGCCTGAGCCTTCAGGTCGTGGAACGCCTTGACCATGACCCTCTTGAGCCGCTCGTCTACCTCCTCCTCGGTCCAGTAGTAGCCCTGCCTGTTCTGGACCCACTCGAAGTAGCTGACGGTCACGCCGCCTGCGTTGGCGCAGATGTCGGGCACGATTATCACGCCCTTCTCGTTGAGGATCTCGTCTGCCTCGGGTAGGGTGGGGCCGTTGGCGCCCTCGAGGATCAGCTTCGCCTTGACGTCCCCGGCGTTGTCCTTGGTGAGGGCGTTCTGGAGCGCAGCGGGGATGAGTATGTCACAGTCCACGGTCAGCGTACCTGCCGGACCGATCTCCTCGGCGCCCGGGAAGCCCGAGACCTTGCCCGTCGCGGCCTTGTGCTCCTGCACCTTGTAGGGGTCAAGGCCGTTCGGGTTGTAGATGCCGCCCCTCGAGTCGCTGAGCGCGACTACCTTGGCGCCGGCGTTGTGGAAGTTAAAGGCCGCGCTCCTGGCGACGTTACCGAAGCCCTGGATGGAGACCTTGGAGCCCTTGATGGGGATGTTGAACGCCTCGGACGCCTCGACGCCGACGAAGTAGACGCCCCTGCCGGTCGCCGTGGACCTGCCGAGGCTCCCCCCGATGCTGAGGGGCTTCGCGGTGATGACGCCGGGCGTGATCCTGCCGATGATCTTGTAGTACTCGTCGACGAACCACGCCATGATCTGGGCGTTCGTCCCCACGTCGGGGGCCGGGATGTCCAGGTCGACGCCTACGAACTTGGCGATGGCGACTGCGTACATCCTCGTGAGCCTCTCGAGCTCACCCGGGGAGAGGCTCTTGGGGTCGACGTTGATGCCGCCCTTCGCCCCTCCGTAGGGAAGGTCGACCACGGCGTTCTTCCACGTCATCCAGGCGGCCAGGGCCATCTCGGTGTCCATGTCTATATCTGGGTGGTAGCGGATACCGCCCTTGGTGGGGCCTCGTGCGTCGTTGTGATGGATCCTGACCCCCTCAAACGTCTTGACGGTGCCGTCGTCCATCTTCAGGGGCAGTGAGACCTTGAGGACCTCCTTGGGGTGACTCACGACCTCGAAGACTGAAGGTTCCAGTCCCATGATGTCACAGATCTTCTTCACGTTGGCGAGCTGCGACTCCCATGGGGTCAACTTTTTAGCCATTGTTGATCATAATCCATTGAGAAACGCCCTTAAATATCTATTCAATCTCAGTAATGTTGCTTTAGAGAAAATAATTTTTGTAGTCACTAGAATACGCGACCCTACCGACCTTCCCATACGCGGCCTCATTTTCTTCTTTGCACGGGACCAAACAGGTATCTGAATCTCGTCGTTCATGTCCTTCCATGGTACGCGGAACTATACAACGCGCTCTGGTTCAAATATCCGCTCAAGGATCTTATGCTCTTTGAACTTTGGATACTTCTTGACAACGGCCTCAAGAGTTTCCAGGACGCCCAACGCTGTGACTATATATGCCTTTTCAGAATAATTCTATGAATAAAAGTACGATAATTATGGCTACGCTCGGGAAAAAATAAAAATATTGACCTGATATTTTTAAGAAATAAAGGTGTTCTACTTGTCCATGGATGCCTGCTTGGGTTCAGCAAGGCTCGACTTTATCTTCTCGGCGAACGCCGTGGCCAGGGCGACGAAGCGGTCGGGTTCACAGCTGTTCACGTTGTAGATGTCCAGCCGGTCTCCGCCGACGCCTAGCACATCCAGGCTCTTCTTCATGGACGCTACGCGGCTCTCAGCCTTCTTGCTGCCGTCGATGTAGTGGCACTGGCTCTCGGGGCATGCGAACACGGCTACGCCATCCGCACCCAGATCGAACGCCTTCATGAAGTGTAGGGCATCTAGCCTACCAGAGCACGGAACCTTGAGTACGCGGACGTTGTCGGGCACCTTCATCCCCATCTGGCTGGCCAACTCCGAGGCGTAGCCCGCCGCGCCCTCACAAGCGAAGGCGACGATCACGGGTTCATCTCTCTCCTCCAGCCACTTTGTGGGTTTCAGGAGGCCCTCGATGGCGGGCAGCACCTGCTCGTCCCGGAAAAGCCTCAGCTGCATGGCGGCCACGGGGCACGTGGCTGCGCATATCCCGCAGCCGGTGCAGGCCTCGACGCTCACCACGGGCAACCCGAAGTCGCTCCACGTGATGGCGTCGAAGGGGCACGCCGACGCGCAGGCTCCGCAGCCCACGCATACGTCCTCGTCGACCACCGCCTTGGTTAGCTCGACCTCGATCTCCTTCT
Source organism: Candidatus Krumholzibacteriaceae bacterium (assembly GCA_035529515.1). Lineage (GTDB taxonomy): Archaea > Thermoproteota > Bathyarchaeia > TCS64 > TCS64 > RBG-16-57-9. The sequence continues at coordinate 10,552 of DATKWN010000108.1, forward strand.
TGGCGAGTAGGGTCGCGGCCTTGGCTGTGGCGTAGAGCACCTGGTTGAGGCTGTGCTGGATGTCCATGGGGCCTTGGCATGCGCCTGCTATGTAGACGCCGCCGATGTTGGTCTCCACTGGGCTGAGCTTGGGGTGCTTCTCGTTGAGGAAGCCGTCAGGGTTAACGTCCAGGCCCATGGCCTTGGCGAGCTCCTCGTTCCCCGCGGAAGCCTCCATGCCGTTGCTCAGCACCAGCATGTCGGCCTCCAGCCTGGCTGGTTCACCGTACTCGTCAAGGTAGTGGAACACGAACATTTCGCCCTGCATTGAGACGGACTCGGCCTCTCCGCGCACGAGCTTCACGCCTCGCTCCTGGGCCTCGTAGTAGAACCGCTCATAGTCCTTGCCGTTGAGCCGTATGTCCTTGTGTAGGATAGTCACGTCGACCTCCGGCCAACGCTTCTTGATGTCCAGGGCGTGCTTCACGGCGACGCCGCAGCATATCCTGCTGCAGTACTCGTGGATGCGGGGGTCGCGGCTGCCGACGCACTGGACCATGACGACGCTGTCCGGTCTCTCGCCGTCGCTGGGCTTCAGGAGGGCGCCTCCCGTGGGGCCGCTCATGTCCAGCAGCCTCGCCAGGTGGAGCTGAGTCAGGACGTCGTCGTGCTCGCCGTAGCCGTACATGCCGGTGGGCTCATACATGTCGAACCCGGTGGCCACGATGACGGTGCCCACGCTGAGTGTCTTCTCCTCGACGCCCATGTCCAGGTCTATGGCGCCCACCGGGCAGGACTCCGCGACTTCCTCGGGGTTCTCGCAGCTCTCCTTGTCAAGGTAGTAGATACGGGGCAGACTCTGGTTGCTGGGTATGTACACTGCCTTCCTCTTGCTGAGGCCGAGGTCGAACTCGTTGGGCGCCTCGCCCTCGCATACCTCGGCGCATAATCCGCAGCCTATGCACTTGTCCTCGTCTATGTACCTCGGCTCCGTCTCGATGACGGCGCGGAAATTACCCACGACTCCGACGAGCCTCTTGAGGCGGCTCAGCGTGTGAACCTCAACGTTGGGGTGCTGGACCACTGGGCTCCTGTACATGCAGCGCCTGTGAAGCTCTCCGTGGAAAGGCGCGATGCAGTTGCCGCAGTCCAGTGAAGGGAAACAGGTGCCTAGCTGCGGCGTCTTCCCTCCTAGCCACGGCTGCCTCTCCACCAGGTGCACCTTGAAGCCCTGGTCCGCAAGCCTCGTGGCCGCCTCCATCCCCACCAGTCCGCCGCCTATGACGAGGGCGGCCTGCTCGATGGGTATCTTCTGAGCCTTTACCTCCTCCAGGCTGCCGACTCGGTTCACCGCGGCCCTGAGGAGTATCTTGGCTTTCTCGGCGATCATCTCGTCGCCTTCCTCGGCGGCGCAGAGCTCGCTTATGTCGATGACCTCGATTAGGTACTTGTTGATGCCGACGTCGACGGCGGCGTTCTTGTAGGCCTCCTTGAACAGCCTCGGGCGGCATGAGGCGAATACGACGCGGTTGACCTCGTTTTCTTTGATCCACTTCTTGAACCGGGCTAGGTCACTGTCCGTGGGGCCGTAGTAGCCGGAGTCCACGGCGGCTACGCCGGGCAGCGTCTCCGCGTACACGGCTAGGCCGCCGACCTTGGCCGTAGTGTCGGGGCTTGTGCCCCAAGGCGATATTACTACTCCGATCCTCATCTCTATGCCTCCTTCACCATGGCCTCCAGTTCACCCAGCGCCTCCAGGAACTGGGTGACCATGGTTCCGCTCGACTCAAGTATCTTGATGGGGGTCTTGACGCCCGTCATCTTGAAGAACTCCTCTATGATCTGCATCTGGCCCTTGCTGCGCTCGGTGCCCTTGAGGAAGTGACATCTGTCCTTGACGCAGCCCACGAGCATCACTGCGTCGGCTCCCCTCCTGACCGCGTTGAGCACGTTCCTGAGGCTCAGGTTGCTCATGCAGTTGACGTAGACGGGTACGAAGCCGCTGGTGTAGGTCTCGCCTGTGAAGCCCGCCGTGTCCAGCAGGTTGTAGCCGCAGTCGTCGCAGCAGAAACCCATTATCAATGGGTGGTCTTCCTTCTCCTCGAGCATCGCCTCCACCTGGGCGTCGATGAGGTCGTACCCATAGTTAGGGGTCTCAAGCGCCCGTGTGGGGCAGCTGCTGACGCAGAGGCCGCAGCTCTGGCAGAGCTCGGCGTCGAACTGGGGGTACTCGTCCTCGGGGATGGTTATGGCCTCGTAGGGGCACACGCTTCTACATATGCCGCATCTGCCGCAGTTGTCCTCGATGACGACCGGGTGGTTCGCCTTCTTCTCCACGTGGGTGCTCAGGTGGGCTCCACTCATATAGGCCGCGGCCCCGGCCTGGGCGATGCTGTCAGGGATGTTCTTGGGGCCCGTGCACGTGCCTGCAATGAAGACTCCCGGGGCGCGGGTGGTTATGTTGGCGACCTTCTCGTCGACCTCCTTCATGAAGCCGCTGTCAGCGAGCTCCACGTTGAATAGCTCCGCGAGTTCAGCCGATCCCTCGCTGGGCTCCATACACGTGGAGAGGACGACCATGTCGGCGTCCAGACTCTGGGGCTCCCCCATGCCGTCGGTGAACTCTATTCCCAGGGCGTCGCCGTGACGCGATACGGTCATTATGTCGCCGTGGGCGAAGTTTACTCCAAGCTCCTTGGCTTCGTTGTACATGGCCTCGAAGCCGTAGCCGCTGGCGCGGATGTCCCTGAAGAGTATGGTGATCTCGGCGCCTTGGTTCTTGAACTTCTTAATGACCGTGGCGTGCTTTATCGCGGCCATGCAGCAGTACTTGCTGCAGTCTCTGTTGTACTCAGGGTCCCTGCTTCCGACGCACTGGACCATCACGATCCTGCCGGGGGTCCCGGCGTCGCTGAGCCTCATCACCCGCCCACATGTGGGGCCTATGGGGTCCATGAGTCTAGCCAGCTGATACTGGGTTATGACGTCGGGTAACCCGTAGCCCCACTTAGGGATGCCTGTGGGGTCGAAGTCCTTGAACCCTGTTGCCAGTATCACCGAGCCTACCTCGATGGTCTTGTCGCCTGGCTTTTCCTCGTAGCCCATGAGGGCCGCGGGGAACAGGCTCGTGCAGTTGCCGCACTTTGACTCCTTCACGGCCTCTAACGCCTCCTTGTCCGGCTCAGAGGAGTAGATCAGCTTGTACTCTTGAGGCCCCGCTGAC
>DATKWN010000109.1:0-3479 GCA_035529515.1 Candidatus Krumholzibacteriaceae bacterium
ATCGGGATTCACAACAGAGGTTTCATATATTAAGGTATGTCTACAAGGAGGCGGACGATGTATACAGAAATGAGATAAAAATAAAGAACACCAGTGCAGATACTAGTGACTAGACACTAAATATGTATTCAATTATTGAACATTGAAGCTAATTTTAGAAAAGTGACGGAGAATAAAGCAAGCACATTCAGAAAAAAGGGTAAAAATACACCACCATTAATACAAATTTTATCATAAATATGTAAATTATTCCATTTTCTTCAGAAACTTCAACATGACGAGGCCGCGGAGGACTTCCCTGTCGTTCTCGCTGTACCCGATCTCCTCCATGAGGCCGACGAGATAGTGAACCAGGAGATCCGTGAGCTCCCTCGACATGCCGAACGATGTGCAGCGTATGGAGACGATGACATCCTCCCGCCTGATCTCCGCCTCATCCAGGTTCCACATGACCAGCAGGTCCTTCTCCAGAAAACCGAAGACGTCCTCCCCGTTCAGCTTCGTGAGCAGATACGACCCGTACCATCTACCGGACTCGTACCAGATGCCTGACAGCCCCTCCGCGTCCTCAAGGTAGAGCCTCTCGACAAGCTCCTTGAAGTAAGCGCGGTTGACACAGATGCTGCCGGCGCCCCTCTGGACGGTGAAGAGGCGGTACGTGTCCACGGCCTCCTCCAGACTGGAGCCCATCTCGTCGACCCTGAACGCCTGCGTGAACACCTCCTCCGCGTACCTGGCGGCGCTGCTCCCCAGCCTACCCGACACGATCCTGAGACGATTCGCTATCGCCGCCGGGACCACTATGAACTTCTTATCATCAAGGAGCTCCTCGACCACCGGGTCACCTCCTGAACTCCATCTTCAGTATACCCTTACGGATCTCCTTGCCGTTCAACTTGAACCCCAAGACCAGCAGGATCTCCTCCATGAGGACGCTGAACAGCTCCGTGTAGCCCGCTGAAAGCCTCTCCCCTATGAAGGAGAGCGTCAGCCGCCTCGAGGTCTGCTCGAGGCTGTACTCGGTGTTCCCCAGGCAGAACAGCTCCAGCGAGTCCCTGAGGGCGCCGATGGGCTCGTCGTGCTTGGCCTGGAAATACTTGCCGTACCAGTGCCCCATCTCCTTGAAGATGCCGGTGAACCTCTCCGGGTCCTCCTCGTAGGCGGCGTCCACGATCCGGTAAATGAGCTGCTCAATGGTGAATGTGAACCCTATCTCCTGGGCCCGCTCCAGCATCCACCTCTCGTCCACCACCTGCGTAAGGCTCAACCCTATGCCCTCCACCCTCAGCGCCTGCTCAAGGATATCGTTAACAGTCTGGTAAACCGTCATATCCTTACGGTTAGCCAGCTCCACGATCTTGTTGGCGATGTCCTCCTGGGCGGCCAGCATCTTACGTTTCGAACTCGACATCTAAGCCAGCCACCTCACACCCTTTCACCCAACAGACCTTTACATTTTTTTAGGCAGTCTAAGATATAAATGCTCAGTAAAACCAATGCTTACAGTCCCTAATGAATACTATGAACCAGCAGACGAATTATAAACAAGTGTTTTCAACACCCTGAAACGAGTATTACCAGGTGATTCGATGGGAATAAAGTCTCTGAAGATGACGACCCTCGCAGACAACCTGGTGCTACAGGCAGGCCTCCACGGCCAGTGGGGCCTCTCGTACCTCCTGGAACTTGTGGACGGGAAAGGAGACGAGAGGAAGGTGGTCTTCGACACGGGAAACGACAGGGAGCCCCTGCTCCACAACATAAAGGAGCTAAAGGTGGACCTCGGCGACGTGGACGCCGTCGTCCTGAGCCACGGCCACAGCGACCACACCGTCGCCACGGTGGAAGTAGTGGAGGCAGCCGGAGGGTGCCCCGTCTACGCCCACCCCCACTGCTTCCTGCCCCGCATCTACGAGGACAGGCACGGCAAGAGGACGAGAGGCGGCGTCCCCGAGGGGCAGGGAGTGGAGGACATCGAGGCGGTCGGCGGGGAGCTCGTCATCTCCGACGAGGCCATGGAGGTCGTGCCGGGGCTCTGGACCACCGGCCAGGTGCCCAGGGTGACCGGGTTCGAAGAGATCTCACCGCCCACGGACGGGGGAGGAGGATAGTGGTGGTGGACGGCGAGGAAAGGGACGACAAGATACTCTGCGACCAGGCGCTGTGGACGGACGTGGAGGGCGTCGGACCCTGGCTGATAACCGGGTGCGCCCACTCCGGCCCCGTGAACACTGCGCTGCACGTCATGAAGCTGGGCGATTTCAGCGGCCTCCACGGCCTGATCGGGGGCACCCACCTGATAGGCCGCGACGACGCCTACATCGACAAGACCATAGAGGGACTGCGCAGACTCGGCCTCAAGTTCCTGAGCCCGTGCCACTGCACCGGCTTCAAGGCCATGGCCATGCTCTACAACGCGTTCCCCACCAGCTTCGCGGTGAACTACTGCGGCAGGGTTTTCGAGGCCGGGAAGGAGCCGAGGCGCAGACTCGTCTAGCTACCAGGGGTTCTCCTTGAGCCTCAGAAGCCACGATATGTAGTTCACGATGTAGTGTATGGGCACCGTCAGGACGAGTATAACCAGCATAGCCTCCGGAGACGTGCGCTGGACGGGGTAGCTCAGCAGGACGGCGAAGGTGATGAAGTCAAGCTGATCCACCAGCGGCATGCTCTCCCCTGGCCTCAGGTTCCAGCGGCGCTTGAAGAAGCTGGCCACTATGTCGCCTGCCACTGCGCCGACGGACTGGAGGGCGCCGCCCAGGGGGTTCCCCTGCAGGACGCCGACCACGGCGCCGACGGCGAAGCCGAGTAACGTCCCCTTGACCGTCTTGTGGCTGCCCAGGAAGGGCTTGCCGTCGAGCCACTTCCTGCCGCCGTCCAGGGGCTCGCCGCCGCCGAGGATCACGGGGCTGCCGTTGGCGAAGTATGCGGGGAGGAAGAGGTAGACGGCGGCCAAAACTGTCTCTAGGTTCATGGCTGCGACGCCGACACCCCTGTCTCGGTTATCCAGATGTTTATGGCGTTAGGGCTGGTTATAGGTTTCTCCAGCGTCGCCTGCCGCCTCCCCTGCTCAGGCGTCTTCTCAAGCTTGAGGACGGTGGAGCTCCAGTAACTCAGAAGCCTGGGGGCCACAGGCTCAATCTGCGACGTATCCATCACGCTGCGCACCTGCCCCGTCAGCAGGAAGGCCGCACCGCTTCGTACCGCCATCTCCGATATGTACCCAAGCTGGCGGTTAAGTTCTTTGTTGACCCGGTACGTCATCTCCTCGTCCACCGTCTCGCCCCTGTAGAGCCCCGTCACGCTGTCAAGCACCACAAGGTCCATGGGGTCCAGCTCCGGCATCTGCTCCAGGGTCGCCTCCTGCTCACGGAAGCTCAGGGGCGTGTGCAGGTGAAGCCTCCTCAGGAGCCCCTCCCCCCGGGGCTCGGCGATCTGGGTCAGCCTCCCCGTGTTGAGCTTGTTATCCGAGTCTATGT
>DATKWN010000110.1:0-24693 GCA_035529515.1 Candidatus Krumholzibacteriaceae bacterium
CTCCTCGACCTCCTCGTCGTATGCGACTGAGCCAAGGTATTCGAGGCCGAGCCCTTCGACCTCTTCCCTGACGTAGGCCAGGGGCTTCATGACCATGTTCTCGCATACTCCTATGATGGGTACATCGAGGTCCTTGAGGAGGACGAGGAGCCTCCGCACCGACTGGAACGCGACCCTGCTGGGGGTCGTGGCCACGATGAACTCGATCCTGGGTATGAGCCTGATGGTGTCGAGGGTGGCGTCGCCGATGCCGGGGGGCATGTCTATGACGAGGTAGTCCAGCTCCTCCCACCTCGTTATCGCGAGGAGCTCTATTATGGCGTTGGAGACATCTTCCCCCCTGAGGGGCGTGGGCTCGTCGACGCTGTAGTAGGTGATGCTCATGTACCTGAGGCCATGGGCCATGGGGGGCACGATGCCGTACTCCTCCTCGGGGTACAGGCCTTCTACGCCGAGGATGACGTGGGTGGCGGGGCTCGTGAAGTCGAGGTCCAGGAGGCCTACGCTGTGGCCCCTGTCCCTGAGGCTCAGGGCGAGGGCCGTGGCTATCATGCTCTTGCCGACGCCGCCCTTGCCGCTGCTGACGGCGATTATCCTGCGTACCTTCTGGAGCCTTCTCTCGATGATGGCGATCCGGGGGTCACTCATCGCCCTTTACTCCTTTGATGGTGGCTAGCCAGACGCCGCGGCCTTCCGCTACCTCGAAGTCGGGGCTGCCGCACTCGTTGCACCTGATGTAGACGTGGGCCATCTCGGGGACGAAGTGGATGGCCTCGCTGATGTCCTCCGTCATGCCCTCGCTGGTGAAGCTCCACTCGTTTCCGCATTTCCTGCACTTGAACTTGGCTGGCTGGCTCTCGAGGACGAACCTGGCGTTCTCGAAGAGCGGCGTCTTGAGCTGCTCGAAGGCGAACTCCAGTACGTCGTGCTCTACTTGCTGGAGCTCGCCGACCACGACGACGACCTCCGTCACCTCTGTGATGCCGTTTTCCTCTGCGAACCTCGTGGCTGTCGCTATGACGCCCTCGGCTAGCGCCCACTCATGCATGGGGCTTGTTGCGCCGCGGATGCTTTTAGATGTTACTAAGGTTGTTTCCGGTAACATGAAGGCGGTGAAAACTTCTCCGAGCCTCGGTGATCACAGGAATATTATACTGGTTCCCCGGTAACACGTCTGAAGGCTTATGGTTGGTGTTTCACGTTTCAGCGTCTCGGTGGACCCTGAGCTGCTGGAGGAGTTCGACAGGATCATAGAGGGCCTCGGCTACAACAGGTCGACGGCTGTCCAGGTGGCTATGAGGGGCTTCCTCTCAGACTACAAGTGGGCTGAGGGGGAGGGCGAGGTCGCGGGGGCGATCACGCTGGTATACGACCACCACGTGAGAGGCCTGGTGGAGGAGCTCAACCACCTGCAGCACGAGCACCTGAGCATTATATCGTCCTCGACCCACGTCCACATGGATCACGATAACTGTCTAGAGATCTTGGCGGTCAAGGGCCCCGCGTCTCACATAAAGAGCCTTGCAGGGTCTTTGGCTGTCACCCGGGGCGTGAAGCAGTTAAAGCTGTCGATACTCGAGAAATAATCCAGTAATCCAATTTCATGGTTCCAGCCCTTCATAACCAAGCTTGAACAAGCCTTACACATGCAGATCAAGGTAACGCGGAAGTCTGTTGCAGGCACCATCACCGTCATAATCTCCCTGTTTACGCTCTCGGTGATGTACCACGGCATAAGGACAGGAATAGGGGTCATCCCCGGCTTCAGCTTCCTACTCTGGACCCTCATCGCGCTGGCCTACTCCATCCACGAGGAGATAACCGAGTATGTGAAAGACAACCACACCAAAGTGACAGAGCCATTAATAGCCAACATAGAGGCGATGAAGACCAACATCTTCGAGACGGCAAGACGAGACCCCATACAGCCATTCTCCCGCATCTGGGGCAACACAAGGAACAGGCTCAGGCAGAGCCTCCTCGCCCGCCTCTACCAACTAATCCAAGCCCTGGAGAACCCGGACGACTCCAAGCCGCCCCCCAATCCCTAACCAATAAAAACCACGGCCGCCATACCAACAGGAACATGAGCAGCTACTTCGAGGAGCTGGACAACACCGGGAACAGCCTTATGATCTACAAGGACGGCCGCCTCATCTTCCAGAGCGCAAGCAAAGGCATCCGGCCCCACCTAGAGGCCATAGAGGATCACGGCGAAGCCCTCCGCGGCACCTTGATGGTGGATAAGATAGTAGGCAGAGCCGCCGCCCTCCTGATACTCTACAGCGAGGCAGCCGAGGTCCACGCGCAGGTGCTCAGCAGGCCAGGTAAACAGGTTCTAGATCAGCATGGCCTAACGACCACGTACGAGGAGCTCGTCGACCACATAAAGATGAGGGATGGAAGCATTTACTGCCCCTTCGAGCGCATGGTCCAGGACGTCAGCGACCCTGCGGAGGCCTACGCCGCCATCGTCGAGAAGATGAACAGCTTCAACGCTCAACCCTCTTCATAGAGAGCACCGCGGGGATGGCGCCGAGGTTAAGAGCCGCCCCCAAGAGGAAGACCGTCGAGTAAGGGAACAGGGTCGTCAGGAAGCCGGCGGCGAGGCTCCCTATGGTGGAGCCGAACCCGAAGACGCTTGAGAGGTAGCTGATGGATATGGTCTTTATCTCGGGCTCCACATGGTCCGTTAGGAACGCCCACTCAGAGACGGCCCTCGTCCCCCAGCACAGCCCGTATAGCGCCAGCGCCACTCCCATCATAATCACGCTCTCGTAGAGCGCGATGATGACGAAGCTCACCGCAAGGAGCCCGTAGGCCGCCAGCATCGGGATGCGCCTCCCTATGGAGTCGCTGATCCTGCCGGCGGGGAACCTCGTCAACGTGTTGCTGAACCCCCTCACGGTGAAGAGGAGGGCGACCGTCGACTCGCTTATCCCGAGCTGCTGCACCGCGTAGATGCTGAAGAGGGCGATGAAGATGGCCTGCGCCGCGCTGAAGGACGCCCTGCAGTAGCTGAGAAGCATCACGTTCCTGTTCCTGAAGATCATCCTCAGGGACTCAACCGTACCCACCTCGGACGCGCCCTCAGCCGAGGCGGCCCTCCTCGACACCTTCGGGGCGAGGAACACTATCAGGAGGATGCCCACCGCCGGGAACAGCGCGGAGAGGTAGAACAGCTGAGAGTAGTTCATCACGTTGACCAGGTAGCTGCACAGGGCGGGTCCGATGAGCATCCCGAAGCCGAGGAAGGTCAGGTACCGCCCCATGGCGTCCCCCTGTTTGTTCGCGGGGGCCGCGTCGCTCACCGTGGACATGGCTGTCTGGTTGAAGCCCCCGTTCGCTATGCTGAGGTAGACGGTGATGAGCACCACCTGTGTGAAGCTCCTGGCGTTGGCGTAGAGCAGCGAGCTGGTGGAGCTGATGAACAGCCCCAGCAGAAGCATCCTGAGCCGGCCTATCCTCTCGGCTATGACGCTCATGGGGATGCGTATCACCAGGGGGATGAAGCTCATCAGGCTGAACAGCGTCCCCACCTGGACCACGGAGGCCCCCAGCTCGGTGACGTAGAGGCTGAAGACGGGCTGGGTCACCGTCCAGCTGAGGACGAAGTTCGTGGCGGCCAGCATCAGCGCGTATAGCCGCGTGTCGTACCCACTCACCCCCAGCTTCCCCCGTTTACCGGGGCACATCTCCGCTGCGGCGAGATAAAGGTTTGGTCTAGGAAGAACTTAAGAACCCCTGAACACAGTTGATAGGATTCACCACGGAGCGAAACGGCCTATGGAAAAACTCGTAGAATTGGCGGGCCTCATCGCCGACGACGGCCTGAGGGAGAAGGTGCTGGCCTTCCTCAGGGACCCCCCGACGGACCTGGATCAGCCGGCTCTCCCCGTCGGGGTCTGCCCGGCGGGAGCCTACCAGCACCACAGCTACAGAGGCGGCCTCGTGGAGCACACGGTCAGTGTGGTTAAGCTCTGCAGTAGCCTCTGCGACGTAGTGGAGGAGCAGTACGGCGGCCGCGTCGACCGCGACCTGGTGCTAGCCGGCGCCATACTCCACGACATCATGAAGGTCTACTGCTACGAGGAATCCGGAGCCGGAGGGTTCAGGACCAGCGAGTTCGGCGGCCTCGTAGACCACCTGAGCCTCATGATCGCCGAGATGTACAGGCGGGGGCTCCCCCTCGACCTCGTGCACGTCGTCGCGGGCCACCACGGCGACGTGGGGCCCACGAAGCCCAAGACCCTGGAGGCCCTCATCGTCTCCGTCGCAGACCAGGCCGACAGCGACCTCAACAGCAAGCTCCTCAGGGCGGCGGAGTACCTGCTGAGGCGGAGCGGTGAGCAGAGGCCCCGCATAGGCAGCGCGCAGGACGCGATCAACGTGGTGCTGGCGAAGAGACTGGAGGGGTGGGACGGCGTCCAGAAGCTGGTGCGGAAGGACTAGCGTGGGAGCATAACTATTTTTAACCTGTCAGCCGGCTCATCTTCTCGGGCAGCGGTGGCAGAGCGGTGATTGCGCTGGTCTCGAAAACCAGTGGCCTTTGAGCCTCAAGGGTTCGAATCCCTTCCGCTGCGCCAAAAATTATTCGAGGTTTTGAGGGGTTATCTAAATATTTTACTAAGTTTAAATACATACAAACTTATAATATTCTAAATATAAAAGTTAATTCACTATGTTGTACGAAGACGAAGTTATTGATAGAGTAATCGAGTATTTACAGGCGAATGACTACTCAATTCTTCATCGAAGTGCCGCAACTGAACGTGGATACGATCTAATAGCTGTCTCTAAAGAGGGGAAAAAGTTAATTATTGAAGCAAAAGGACAAACGAGTTCCATGCGCGGTACAAATAGATACGGTAAAGAATTTACTCCAAGTCAAAAATTTGATCATGTTTCTAAAGCGGTTTTAAAGGCAATGCAAGCACAAAATGAGGAACGTGCAGAGGTTGGAATCGCATTACCAGCAGATGATGGCCACGCGAGGTTAGTTAACAGTATACTTCCATCGGTTAAGAAAATTGGGATGCGAGTGTTTCTTGTCACAGGGAATGGAAACGTGAGTGAGAAATAGTCTATGCACACAATTTGGTATAAGGTTAAAATTGTAAATATGAAAAATATCTGCTGACTCTCCCCTGTTTGATAAGTGGGTTATTTTTTTATATTTGATTATTTATATAAGTAAAACTTTGTAATTTTTTCTTCAATGGGCTAATTAATAAACTAAAATAATTTGAAAATTTCTCGAACTATCGCTTGAGTCATATCAAACAATGCTTTGGCAGTATCTTCTCCAATATTAGTTACTTCTCTATGCACAATAGGGTTTGTTTGCACAGTAAATCCTTTTATAAGCGAGTTTAAGCCTCTATCGTAAACCTTATTGTCGAACATTTGTTGGTTTAACATATCTATAGTGACATTTCTGGGGCACTGTTTTTTCATTTTATTATTATACAATTTTCGTAAACTATTCTCTATAGCTGATCTGCAAGTTGAAACACAAGGATCATATAAACCAACATTTAGATTTTGACCTGCAGCTTCCAAATCTCTGATTACGTCATCGTGAACCGGTAGATGACTAAATTCTCCAATGTTAATATATTGCGGGAGCCATCGATATTGGTTGATTTTATTTTTTTGGTTTCTTAGTACGTAACCTTGCCTAACTAATTTATTTAAAACCGATCTCCCCCCCAAAGACATTTTCTTTTTTAGTTCTGAATCTGAGGGGATTTGATCATCCGAGTTATAATATAATCTCGCTTTTGAAAGTGCATTTGGATTTGAAAGAATTTCAGATATTATTTCTTTTAATGAAAACTCTACTGTTGGTTTGTTTTCTAGTACTTTTATTATCTGATTCCTTAAACTAAAGTCTATTTTTTGAACTATCTCAGGCTTCCTTGTTTTAATTACATATGGTAAGTAATCTAGAGATTCATTCAAATTCTCTGTAATATAATCAAATAATATTCCGATTTCTCCATTTATTACATAGAATGAAGAATTAGCCTCTGTTCTTTTATATATAGCATTCATTGCTTCCAAACGACTTAGAATACGTTTATGGCTCGCCTCGTCGATGTCAATTCCGTATCTTTTTCGTATATCACTGTAGCGAATTAAAGGATATTTTTTTACTCTATATATTAGGGTGAGGATTTCATATAAGAAGGGGTCATCTATATCAGGGTCATAAATTAATCTGAGTTTCTCGAGACCCGTATTTAATACCTTTTCAGAAGAGATCTCAATATATAATCTTAAAATTGCGGAGTTGTCCCAGAATAACTTATCACATGTATCTATTTCGAACTTTCTAATTTTATTATTTGCACCCCAAATTAGCATTGCTTTTGCATGTTCAAGTATTTTTCTTGGACGCCCTTGAGCCTGAGCAGTGATTTTCTCAATAACTTCAAATGTGAATGGGTTAATGTAGTTGCCTATTATTGAATATAATAATCTAAGTTCAATTAACTTTTGTACGTCTTCTGGAGTCCATGGATTTAATGAAATAACTTCTCCACGTACGCCACTATATTCATCAGTTGATAGTAACTTCATCCATTCTGGAATTCCTGCAAATAAAACTGTGCACCCATATTTTCCAGTAAGATTTTCAATAAGACTTTGGGATTTTCTTAAAAAATCTAAAACCATATTATAATCATCAATTTTATCTAACTCATCATAAAATACAATAAATGAATTGATTCTGCTTTTTTCCAAAGTAGATAATAAATGGTATAATAATTGTTCAGCTGTCGTTATATCGATACCTCCTATTCCTTTTTGATTCAAGTATTTTTTTCTTAGATCTGTGAATTTTTCAATCAAACTATGATCTTCATAATTTATCCGACTCAAATCGATTATTATCATTTCGAATAGAGATTCTATGGTTGATTGTAGGAATTTTAAACGTAATAAATTGGAATCTTTTGCCTCAGTTATAGTATTGATTGAAATAGGTAATATTCTGTCTATATGAAAATTGTTTAACAATTGTCTTATAAAATAATTTATTAGTGTGGTTTTACCCATGCCACGTTGCCCTACAAGGTAATATCTTTTTGTTAAAGTAGCATAGTTGATGCTTCTAAGAATCGACTGAATTTTTTCGATGGGCTCAGTATAAACTATTAATCGTTCAATTCCGTCATCATTGAAACTTAAGGGTTCATTTGCGAAGGCATCGCCAAACAGATTCCAAAATTTTTTCCAATATTCAATCCCTGACATTATATTTCAATTGTTAGTAATACCATATATTTAATAAATTATTCCAACGAAATCTTGGAAACCTAATTGTATCATTATGAATACAGTTGGTATAATATTTTAGGCGCAGACCTTCCGCCGCGCCGCACCATCATCTCATTGAGTCTTGATGTCGGCCACCGAGTTCAGGACGAGGCGTGAGTGTTGCACCGCATCCCTCTCAGGGCTAACCAGTATGGTTCCTTTCACCCCCGCTGCTATACCCGCCAGCGCGTCGACGGCTTCATCCCCCACGTAGACGGCGTCGCCTATGGACACCCCGAGCCGCATGCAGGCCGCTATGATCATGTCCGGCGCGGGCTTTCCCTCGGCGACCTCGTCCGCGCCTATGTATGTGTCGAACAGCTCCTCGACTCCGACGGCCCTCATAATCTCACGGGCCGTCTTCCCGCTGCCGTTCGTCGCTATGCCCAGCAACAGGCCAGCCTCCTTCAGGCTCCTCAGCGTCTTCTCGGCCCCATCGATGAGCTCGGGCCTGTACCGCCTGCTCTGCATCCGGTCGGCTGCCTCGTAGGCTTGGGCCGCCAGCTCCTTCGCCTGAAACCAGTTTAACCCTTCGAGCCAGATGGCCGTCGTGGCGACCGTCAGGTCCTCTCTTCTGGGCGCCTTGGACAGCGGCCCCCTTTCATCCACGTTGAACTCCTCGTCAACGCCCGAGAGCTCGGCCCACCTCCGGGCGGCCGCGGCTCCCGCCAGCCTCGACACGTGCTCGTACCTCGCCCTCGCCAGCGACCTGCTTCTGAACTCCTTGTCCACCAGTGTGCCGTCCAGATCGAACAACACCAGCCTGCACTCGATCCACGTCTCGCCTACAAAGATACCGGGCATCTCATCGGCTCCCTGCTGGTATTGCCGCTTCATCTTTTGTTAAGTTTACGCACTTACCTTTCTATTATAGTCGTTTTATGTATTCGTTTGTTCCATGTCATGTCTCGGGTTTTTCTCCCAGGTCCTGAGCGAATCTTAGGAGGTAGCCGTCCGGGTCCTGCACAAGGAACTCTTTCTGTCCGTAGACCACTCCGTCGCCTCTGTACCAGCTCTCCTTCAGTGGACGGAAAAGCGGGTACCCGTGCTCTTCCAGACTCCGCAGCAGCTCCTCCACGCTGTCGACCTCGATCTGGAGGTTGACACCCCGCCCAAAGGGGCGCTCCAGCTCCCCCGTCTCCCAGTTGCGGTTGATCTCCTCGACCATGAGCTGGCTTCCTTGGAGGGACAGGAAGGCGAACCCGTCCTCGGCGCGGCTGTACTCCACCTTGAACCCAAGAATCTCCGTGTAAAACCGGAGGCTCTCCTCGATGTCTGTCACGCTCATCTCCGGTATCAGCTTGTTGAACCTCACACGGGTAAAGTGAATCCGCGGGACTTTAACTCTTGACACACCAACTCAACGTCTGCCCCCAACCTTCATGACGTAGACCACGAGTACGCCGCCGATCAACAGCATGAGCCCCGCGACGCCGAGGTAGACGAGCGTCTTATCCTCGTTCTCCACCGCCTCCACGGGCTCCGGCTCCTCGCCGCCTGAAAACCCGTTCACCGTCTCCACCGCCAACTCGTAGCCCTCCATCAGCCTCTCCTCCACCAGCGCATCCATCAGCCACCTGGCCTCCGCCGCCTCTCCACCCGCGTAAAGCCCCAGGAGAACCTCTTCCATCTCCTCCACCTCAGAGGAGGCTGCAGCATAGATCTCGTCCCACCGCTCCCTGACTAGCGGCTGCCGCTCCCCATAAGCCTCATCCACCGACAGCTGCAGCATCTTGTAGACCCACCAGGCGGACTCCTCGTCGTACCCGGAGCGTGTCTCAGGCCCTTCCCCCATGAGATAGGGCTCTGGCACCGTCGAGACGTTGGCGTACACGGGCATGAACACGCCTATGCAGGGGCTGCTCATGCAGTACCACATCACCTGCATCTCGGAGGGGAGGCCGGGGTCCAGCTGGGCGACCATCACCGAGACCGTCCTCCCGCTGCATATGGTCCTGTACAGGTCGTTGCCGTGAGGCGACCTGTACATGGGGGTGCCCTCGTAGTGATCCGAGAGCACCTCCATAAGGTCCTCCCGGGTCAGCGAACCCATTTTATTGCCTAGGAGGTCCAGCCCCCGCTCCAGCCGGGTCTGGGAGCTCCTGTAGGGGTACCCCCTGCTGGAATAGCACTCCGCGAAGCTGAAGTCGTCAGCCGACTCGCACCAGCCCTGGTCCACCGCGTACTCGACGAGGTCGTCGCTCCCCTCATCCCAGCGAGTCGTTATCTGGAACTGGTTCGCCCTCACGGCGACGCCGTCCTCCGCCTTGACGGCTGCCCAGTGGCGCCCCGCGCACTCAACTATCCACGCCTCCTCCTCGTCGACAATCCAGTAGATCTGCCCGACATACGAGTGCCCGTACATCTCGATCAGGGAGCCGACGAGCTGAACCCCCTCGTAAGCCGTCCTGGAGCGCTCCAGGACCAGGCGGCAGACGTCGTTGTCGTGGAGCCCCGCCTCGCCCTCAAGGGGCTCCCTAGTGGAGGCGTCGTTGTCCGCGACCACGACCCCCCACTCGTTGATCCCCATCCCCACGCCCCACTTCTTGTCATAGGATTTCGAGCCCACCCAGCCCCACGTCGTCTCCGCCTGAGGGATCTCGATGTACTGCAGACTCACGGTGGCTCCGGGGGCGTGGTGCATGGAGGGAGCCCGGTACAGCCACTGCACCTCGTACTCGGACAGATCCCGGTTCTTCGCGACTATTATGGAGCCGTCCACGGTGGCGTTCCCCGCCGCGAGAACGGTGGTACAGCCCATCGCCGCCGGCGCCAGGAAGGCTGCTGCGGATACGAGAACCAGAAATACGATCCACTCCTGTCTACTGCGACCCGGGAAGCCAAGAAACATGTTCAGCCATTCACCTCCAAGTCAACAGCACGAATACCACTAACAGTAATATCAATAATAAGGAAACCAGACGCTGCCCCAGCAGCGTCTGGATGAAAGGCACCCGCTCCGGAGGCGGAGACCCCAGGACAACAGAGAGACGGCGGACGCCCGGAGACAGTTGGAGCGAGAAGTAGCTCAGGTCCTTCTCATCGAGTGCCTCGTAGCCGACTGGCTCGCCGTCGAGCAGTATGTTCAAGTCCCTCCTCTGCCTGACCCTGTACCTGTTCAGCACAATGGTCAACTCGGCGCCGTCGACGAGAACCGGGTCTAATCCCAGCTCCAACGCACCCTCCTCCACGTCGTAGCCCAGCAGGGTGGCTGAGATGGGGTGCGGAGAGTGGATCAGGACCGAGTCGTCGTCGACGTGTAGTTGTTCAGGGAGCGAGGAGTTACTTAGAATCATGACCGCCCCTTCGCCGCCGATCAGCGAGCCCACGATGGACGACGAATACGAGACGACGCTGTTGTTATGGGACTCTGACCTTTGAACCTCCGATCCTCTGAACGTCGCAGACGAGTACATCGAAGCCTCCAACCATGATAAGGCAACGGACTCGGCGGACAAGGCGCAGCCACGCTCCAGCTTGATGCCCTCGATGGATGAGTCAGACACCTCCAGGACGTCGTCGCTGCAGGTGATCTCCACGGGGGCGTCCAGGTTGATCACCCTCACATCGGCGCCCTCATATACGTTGAACCGCACGTGCCTGAAGTAGACCCGATCAAGAGTGACGTTGAGACTCGAGGCAGTGACGTCGTTGTCTCCTTGCAGCGACCAGCGGTCGCAGTACCTGTAACCTATCCCGGTCGGCGACGCGGGGAAGCCTGCTAGGGTGAGCTCCGTGCCCTCCTCGAAACCGAGTTCCAGCCCCCCCGTGTCCGAGCCTATCGTCGAGTTACGGAGAAGAAGAGAGCCCCCGCCGGACACGGAGGCGGAGGTAGCGTAGACCCCCTTGAGACGCGCCTCGGCGCCGTCGGTGACGTTTACTCCGAAAATCCTTGAATCCGAGACCCTGAGGGCGCTGGAGCCACTCATGTGAAACATGGACCAGCAGGTCGAGTCCTCGACGGCGACTCTGGAGTCCCCGTCGCAGGTGAGCCCATACCACTCCATGGAGTAGACGTCCCGGAAGCTCAGCGTGGCCGTGTCAGAGACCCTTATCCTGAAGCTGTGGAAGCTCGTGGTCTCTATGGTCACGTTCACCGCCTGCAGGGTCGAGTTACCCCGAACATCGAACCAGTAACCAGATATCCCTGAATCAGGCTGCCCCGACTCTGTCAGCCTCATCTTCGCGTTTCTGAGCATGAGACGCGAACCCCCTGAGACCGAGACCCTGCCCTCGACGTCTAAGATACAGTTCTCGACCCTCAACGACCTGTCCCCATCGAGGACGAGGTCGCCGGCGATGGTGGTGTCCTCGTCGATGAAGGTCGTAGCATCCTGGAGCGTCATCGGGCCTTCTGAACTAAAAATAAACGCAGCTTGACTTATCCCTAGACACAAGACCGCGAGCATCAGCGGCGCCGGCGAAAGAAGGTTACCTTTCGTGTAAACGCACCCATCTAAAGTATTCAAAAAGACCTGAATATTTAAAGAATCATTAAAAACATCAGACAGGTAAATAAAACATTAGCAGCCACCTGCTTAACCGGAGACACAGCCACATGAAACGAACAGTCGGAGGGAACGTCAAGGCTGCCCTCCACCTGATCCTAGTCTCGATGATATTCACATCGATGACCGTAGCCTTCTCGACGTCAACCGGAGGACAGGTCCCGGGGGACCCGAGCCCAACCCAGGACCTCGTCATAGAGGGATGTGAACACACGATAATAGGAGAAACCATGGAGCCCCCGGCGGACATAGTCGTGAAGAAGGGGGGCGTGCTCGTCCTCGAAGACTCGAATATGATATTCAACCACACAGGGTACTACGAGCACGGCATCCTCCTGGAGGAGGGCGCGTCGATGGAGCTCCATAACTCCAGCATAGTTGCTCTGGACAACATGTTCTATTTCCGGGTAAAGAACTCAAGCCTAACAATGGTTGACTCAGAGCTAAGGAGAACCCACGTGATATGCGAGAACAGGTCCCAGATACGGATCAGGGGCTCGTATCTCTGGGCGCTGCACTGCCTTAACGAGACCGTGGCGAACGTCACCCACTCTCAGCTCTGCTACCTGTTCCTCATCGACGGGTCCACTGGATACGTGGATGACTGTGAGATGATAGAGATACTCCTCTACGACGACTCCGAGGTCAACGTCTCTGACTCGACGCTGAGGTTCGTCTTCTACTTCGATGAGGGAAGGGCGAACATAGAGAACTGTCTGTATGAGGACGAGATCCGTTTCAAGCCGATGATGTGTGAGCTGGATGTGACGGTGATCGACTCTGAGGGTCAGCCAGTCCCCGCGGCGATGGTCACGTTGACTCGATACGGTGGAGAACCGGCTGCATATTCATTGACGGATGAGGAGGGCTCGGCTTCATTCACGGGGCTGGAGGAGGGGGGTTATACCCTCATCGTCAGGAAAGAAGGGTACGAGGAACACGAGATGGAGAGACCCTTGCTGGACGAGACTCAGAGGGAGACAGTACAGATCCATGCCTCACCGAAAGACAGACCTGAAAACGAGAGGATTGT
This sequence comes from Candidatus Krumholzibacteriaceae bacterium, assembly GCA_035529515.1. Lineage (GTDB taxonomy): Archaea > Thermoproteota > Bathyarchaeia > TCS64 > TCS64 > RBG-16-57-9. The sequence continues at coordinate 12,868 of DATKWN010000110.1, forward strand.
GCTCGTATCCGTGTTCACGGTTACTGTTTTGGCTATGATCGGGCTGCTGCACCACATCTGGCGACGGGTCCACGGGAGATAACACTCATCGCCCAAGCTCGATCCACATGGTGCCAAAATGCACCAACGTGAGATAGAAAACGAATCCGACGGGAAGCCAGAGACCGCCCGCCAAAGGATGCACCCAGCTCATGCCTCCGTCGAAGTGTCTAGCCGCCACGCCTAACCCGAGGAGGATGTCATAGACGGGGCGCATGCGTTCAGACAGGGAGTCAAAGAAGTCTACTTCTTTCACCCTGCTCCAGTCCATGTTCGATAAGAAACACAGCGTGATGTATACGGGACCATAGAACGCCAGCGTGAAAACCACGAGCCCCAGGGGGACGCTGTCGAAGTGTACCATGAACGCCCTCACCACCCTGTTAGCCTCGTCGCTGAACTCCTCACAGAACACGCTCGTTAAGACGTAGTCAAACACGATGAATAGATATAGGGAGTAGACCCTGACACGCCATCTATAGGCCGGGACGATCAACGCTGTCGAATCCACTTTCTAGACTCAGATCCGGGTAAGGAGGTTAAAAGAGTTGATAATAAAGTTAGACCTGGGGCGCGGGCGCCTCGTCGTATGACTCGACGCCGAGGAATATCTGTCCGAACCGGGGGTGGTTGAGCAGTTTCTTGGCGTCCCCCGCGTATTTTCTTCTGCCATTCACGATTAGGTAGGCCGTGTCGCATCTCTCTAGAACCATGGCCGCGTTCTGCTCGACGAACATCACGGTTATCCCGAACTGCTCCTCCATCTCGAATATCTTGTCGAGGACCTCCTCGGCGAGGTTAGGGGCGAGGCTTGCGGTCGGCTCGTCGAACATCATCACCTTGGGTCTCCTCATGAGGGCTATGGCGGTGGCGAGCATCTGCCTCATGCCGCCGCTGAGGACCTTGACCGTGTCGTTGACATAGTCCTTCAGGATCGGGAAGACGTCCAGGACCTCCTCCATTCTTTCGTTCCGCTGCTCCTTCGGGAAACCGTACCCCGCCATCCTGAGGTTCTCCGTTATCGTCAGGTTTTCGAAGGTGCCTCCCACCTGAGGCAGATAAGCGAGCCCCAGGTTTGATCTCTCGTATGGCTCCAGGGTTCTGATGTCCTGTCCCTCGAACTCCACCTCCCCTGAGTAGAGCGTCGTCAGACCCATGATGGTCTTCAACAGCGTCGATTTACCGCTACCGTTGGGCCCGATGATGGCGACCTTCTCCCTCTCCTCGACGCTGAAATCGAAATCGTATAAGACCTGGACGGGCCCGTATCCTGCGTTCATGCCTTTTGTTTTTATCATCTTCTCACAGTCAGATACGATTCTATAACCTTGATGTCCTCGAACACGTCCTTGGGTTTGCCGTGGGCTAGCACGCTCCCGCTGTCCATGGCGTACACGTAGTCGACGTACTTCGAAGCGATGTCCAGCCTGTGCTCTATTAGAAGGAAGTCGAGCCCCTGATTCCTGCAGAGTTCCTTGATGTGGGAGAAGATCTTCTCCGCCAGTATGACGCTTACGCTGCCGGCGGGCTCATCCGTCAGGATCATTTTAGCGTTCGTCATCAGCGCCCTGCCGATTTCCAGTAACTTCAGCTGTCCTCCGCTGAGGGTGTAGGCTGGATCGTGTGCGAGCTCCGTTATCTCCAGCAGCTCAAGGACCCCATAGGCTTTCTCCATGGCGTCCTTCTCCTCGTCTTTCCATTTGCTGCTGAAGGGAGCCCACCTGAATTTCTCACCCGAGTTTAGGCCGTAGCTCACGAGGAGGTTCTCCAAGACGTTGAGACGTGTGAAGGGGGATGAGACTTGGAACGTCCTTACCAGTCCCTTCTCCACGAGTTCATGGGTCTTGTTCTTTGTAACGTCCTCTCCCCTGAAAAAGACCTGACCCTCATCGGCCGCGTATAACCCTGAGACGCAGTTTAGCATCGTCGTCTTGCCGCTGCCGTTTGGACCTATGATGAGGGTGATTTTACCTTTCTCAACGTCCATCGATAGGTTGTCTACGGCCTTGAACTCCCCGAATTTTTTAGTCAGGTTTTTGACAGAGAGTACCGGTTGAGACAAGATATATCAGGTGATATTGTTGGTTAAATCATAAAAAACTATCTCTTAATTAATCCGCATGCATAGTTAGATAAATAAGCCACAACAAGTTAATTTTTAATAGTTTTCAGTAATACCCCCTAAACATTTTATATTCAATACAACTATAATATTTGATGTTTCCCCCAATCATCAAAGATGCTCTGGTTTATGCAAACTGCGTCACCATGATGAGCATAGGCTTCACTCTAGTGTATATGATATCCAGGGTGCCAAACTTCGCGCAAGGCACTTTCGCGGTGCTAGGCGTCTATTGCACATTCACCATGGTTCGAATTCTTGAAATCAACCCTTACCTCGCCATGCCGCTGGGGGTTCTTCTCGGAGCCGTCCTCGCATTAGTGGTTTATCTGGGGGTGGTGAACACCTTGACAAACTATGGTGCCGGCCCAATACTGTTAACCATATCTCTGCTTGCGCTCCAGCAAATATTTCTCGCAGGGGTCCAAATCTATGCGGACTACGTGCGTAACGTCTTGGGCATCTATTCCCGGGGCTTCATGTTGAGGGTCAACGATTTCCGTGTAGGGGAGTTCCCAGGCGTTCTCATAGTGTCCACCGTCATCATAGTCGTGGTTATAGTGTCTTTACACCTCGTGTTGACAAGAACCCAGTTCGGCATTGCCATAAGGGCCACAGTAGAGAACCCGCCGCTGGCGGCGGTCCTGGGCATCAACGTCAAGAAGATATCAATCGTCTCCTGGATGATAACCGGAGGACTAGCCGGCCTAGCGGGGACCTTCCTTCCCCTCTGGTTCTCATCGGGGCCAGGATCAGGGGGAATGCTCTCCACGAGCATATTCGCCGCGAGCGTAGTCGGCGGCCTCTCCAGCATCTACGGCGCCATGATCGGGGGTTACGTGATAAGCCTCCTGGAAGTCTGGGGGTCCTACCTGCTCATGAAGCAACTGGGTCTCTGGGCGGGCGCCTACAGGATGCTGATACCCCTCACCTTGATGTCCCTGATTCTGATGTACGAGCCCGGCGGAATAGTTTCTATAATAGAAAAAATTCAGGACAGGTATTTGAAGCCCAAGAAGGTGAGAAGGAAGGAGTCCACATGATCAACGAGTTCATAATCCAATGGATCATAGACCTGATAATGTTCTTCCTACTCTACCTGATAGTCACCATGAACCTGAACTTCATGTACGGGTACACCGGGATACCCCACTTCGGCATCTCCCTGTCGGTGGCTGGAGGCGGCTACGTCGTTGGGGCGCTTACGGGCAGGATACTCAGGTGGTGGTACAACGTCTACCCTGAACTCGACTTCATGTACGAGAACGCCAAGATCACCGATCAGATCAATCAATATCTGGCCCACGACCCAGTCACCGGCATAGGCATCTTCCTGTTCATAATCGCCGTCTCCCTTGTGCTGAACGCTGGTCTCGGGTACATAGTGTCCAGGCCAGCGATCAGGCTGAAGGGAAGCTACCTGATAATCGTCTTCATTGGAATGGCGGAAGCAATAAGGGTCATAGGCATGAACTATTATCCACTGGTTGGCGGCACCTTCTGGGTCCACGTGCCTGACGCATTCGCCTGGATGGGTGGTTTCAGGACAGAGGGATTCCTACTTGTCGCGGGGTTGTTCACCTTAGCCGTGTTCCTCTTACTCCAGTCGCTCAGCACGTCTCCGTTGGCACGGGTTGTTAGGGCCGTCAGAGAGAACCCTGTGAGCGCCGAATGCGTGGGCAAGGACGTCGTCGGCATCAGGACAAAGATCGTCGTCCTATGCTCCTCCCTGACCTCCATCACGGGAGTGCTGTATGGTTTCTATATCCATGCGGTCTTGTCCACCTCATATACCAGGTCTGCCTGGACGTTTTACCCCTGGCTGATGTTCATGGTTGGTGGTGTTGGCAACAACATGGGAGCGGCCGTGGGAACATTCATCTTCATAACTCTTAGACGGCTCATAATATTCTACAAGCATAGCATCGAGGCCTATGTTCCTTTCCAGGTTCAGTGGCTTGAGCAGATAATGATAGGCATCATGCTGCTCTTGATCATCATCTTCCGACCGCAGGGGCTCATCCCGGAGAGGCCGACCAAGATGAGGGGGTTGAACTATGAGCAGGTCGAAGACGAGATGAGGGCGAAGGGAATAAAAATGCCGGAGAAACCGGTGAAGATGAAAAAGACCCTTCTCCAACGCATACTAGGAAAATAAACCCCTTTTTTGATTCAGTCTCATTAAAATTATGCATAAGTCTCTGCTTTTCATATAAAAAAAAGATGATGGGAATAGTTCTATGTCGCTCTTATCGTGGTGGTTCTACTATCCAGTTCAGTGAGCCAGACGCTGCGTCGTATGTGGCTGCAACGTACCATCCAGCGTTGCCTGATGTCTGGTTGAGTGCGACGGTCCAGAGCTCGTAGCTAGAGGTTGCCCTGTCTCCGTTCTCGTTCAGCTGGGTCCATCCACATGCGCCCCAGTACTGCTCGGCTACCGTTGGAAGCACTTCCTTGATGACTGCGCCATCGTATTGTCCGGCCTCTAAGACGGTTTTGCATAGTATCCAGACTATGTCGTACATGTGGGTCGTATAGGTTCCTGCCCGGCGTCCACCGGATCTCTCCATGTACTTCTCCTCAAAGGCCTCGAACCTGCTAGACTTCGCCGTACCCATGATCATGGCGAGGAAGTCGCTTTCATAGGAGTTCGGATGCTCGTCAATGAACGGCGTGGATCTGCCGAACCCGTCTGATCCGTACCAAAGCGCGTCCACAAGGGTTGGATACTCTTCGCATGAGGCGAATATGGCGGAGAACTCGAAGGACCATACGGCGATCCCAACGGTCTCGGCCCCATACTCGTCGTTCAGTTCAGTGACCACGTCATTCAGGGCCGCGGCTTCCGCCGAGAACTCCGTCTTAGTGCTGTCGTATCTGAGACGGTGCTCGATGGTCCCACCTTCTGCCCCGAACAGCTCCACCATTGTCTCGTAGTTACCGTCTCCCCACGCGTCGTTCCTCTGGACGATGATCAGATGTCTGACGCCCATGTCGTAGATCGCTGGGGCGAGAGCAGAGTTCTGAGTCGAGTCTGTTACCGGGAGCCTGAAGATGTAGTCGTCCGGGAGGGCCATGACTGGTGAGGTTGAGCCTTCGCTGAATACGACGACGTCATGAGCGTCTGCGTAACCCTTGATGGCTTGGCATTGACCGCTCCAGTTGGGGCCCGCCACTGCTTTGACGCCCTGAGCAACCATGCTCTGGAACTTTTCAAGCGCTATCACTGAGTCGCCTTCAGCGCATTCCTCTATCAACACGAATTCAACGTCCAACCCGAGGGCTTCAACGTACTCATTTACTTCCTCGATGGCTATTTGGGCGGCTACGCCGCTTGTGTCGATGTGCCCTGTGGCGGCATAGAGTGCGCCGATCGGTATCGTTCCGCTGAGGGCGGGGACTTTTTCTACTACTGTCTGTGTTTCCCCTGGAACTTCGACTTCAACGGTTTTCTGCGGCATCGCGAAGTAACCTATGGGGGCGCCGATCACTAATCCGACGATGAGAGCTACGGCTATTATTGTATTACGATTGGATTCCATTATTTTTCCTCCGTACTTCATTTCTATACACTATCTATATAAAACGTTGTACCTGCAACTAACAATAATTTTTTTTATAGTAACTATTTTTATTTTTAAATATAATTATTATTATTTTAACTAATCATTGGGTGTTAAAGTTAATCAAACATTCATTAATCCCTTTAGATCGTATAGCTTAATATTCAAATCATCACCAAATTAACATCAGGGAAGGGTTTGGACAAGGTCAAGGTCGGCGCCGGTCTGCTAATAGCTGCAGCCATAGACACGGCTCTAATCCACATTACCACATGGAGGTTCAGAGATACGCGGTGGCCCTGGGTTTTCAGCCTATTACTTCCAATCCTTGTCTTGGTAGGGGCACTTCTTCTAGGGAAGGGGCTGGGGGAGAGGAAGGACATAGTATACGATTACAGACATGGTCGCGCCCCCGACTCGGATCGAACCCAACGCTGAAAACCGACGATGTACATCTGGGTTCTAGATTATGAAAAAGGAGATGAACGGGCAGCATCTCCACTGAGGGTAGGGTACAATACCCTTCCTCTCATAATGGGCGGCACCTAGCTCAAGGCTAATTTATAGAAGCCGGGTTTTGGGGCCCAGTCCTCGTAGTCCTCCTCCCTGAGCAGCGGCTTGTTGACGGGCCACATCCCCTCGTCGAGGTAGGTGTAGCACTCGGTCCTGACCTGCTGGAGCATGTTGTGCAGCTTCGTCTTCCTCCTGTACTCGCGCAGCTCCTCCACGTCGATGACCGCCCCGATGGTCATGGCTCTCCCCCTCGCCGCGAGCGCCAACGTCCTCCCCAGGTAGTCCACTATCATGCTGTTGCCGTACTTGGCGCCGTTGCAGTTGACGCCGTACACCATGTTCTCTATCGACCGCATCCTGTTAACCAGGGTGTACCAGTCGTAGGGGTCGAACATGAACTGCTGCGGGTAAGGCGGGAAGATGGTGGGCTTCAACAGGACCTCGGCGCCGTTGAACGCCAGCTGCCGGGCCACCTCGGGGAAGAACTGGTCGTAGCAGACCATGCACGCCAGGTTCCCCAGCTCCGTCTCGACCACGGGGAACAGCGGAGCCTTGTAGCCTTCGAGCAGGTCGTGGGGGCTCGTGCTGAGCTCCAGAGGTATCCACGGGTTGACCTTCCTGTACTTGAGGATGACCCTGCCCTTAGGGTTCATGATGAACGCGGTGTTGAAGAAGTAGTCAGGGTACTCGGGGTCCCTCTCATGGATGCTGGCCGAGACGTAGGTCCTGTACTGCCTGGCCTTCTCGGCCAATATATCGGTCTCGGGGCCCGGGATGGTCACCGCGGACGCCACCCTGTCCCTCTGAGTCTGGTTGGGGTCCTGCGTATCGAACTCGTGCCTGAGGATGTTCTCGGGGAGCACCGTGAGCCTCACGGGCATGATCTGCTCCCACGTCTCCAGGCTCTTGAAGGCCCCCAGCACCTTCTCCAGGTTTGCCCGCCTCCGCTCATGGACGTCGGGCATCTCCTCGGGGTTGATCCTCATGTACTGGATTATGGCCGCGGTGTAACGGTCGATCAAAGATGAGACCTCCACAGCCCGTCATGCTTGTATCTTTGAAACATCGATACCACTCAACAAACTATCATGTACCCAGTTTTAACTATTGACATGAGCGCCTATCTGAGGGACCAACGAGCTGTCTTATCAATCGGGGTATCTCCCGCTGTAGCGCGTCTCAGGACCCGAACTCCGCTAGGGGCCCGATGGTCTTCCTCAATAATATCTCGGAGCGGCCTCTGACGATGTAGTCCCTCAGCTCCCCCACCGCCTCGTACCCAAGCCGCTCATAGAACCTCCGGGCTCCCCCGTTGAAGTCGGAGACGCACAGGAACACGTTGGGCCTCTCCCTGAACACCCGGTCCTCGGCGAAGGACATGAGCCGGGTGCCGACGCCCCTGCCCCGGTACGGCGGGGAGACGAAGATCGACTTCACGTAGCCTGTGAAGACGCCCTCCATCTCCAGCGCCACGAAGCCGGCGACCTCGTCGCCGTCCATCGCCAGGTAGACCTCCCTCGAAGGGTCGGTGAGGATCGTGAGGGACTCGTCGTAGTCCCTTCCGAGGGTGATCCAAGGCTCCGACTCGGCAATCGTCCTGGCGCATGCCTCAGCCTGCTCCACGCTCTCCAGCCTCTGTATCGATAGTTCGCCCGGGTCTCTCTTGCCCATATTGGCCCAGTAGATACTACCCGTTCACAGATATGAGTGTATGAAACAGAGCATGGCTCACAGCTCTGCTTCCACAGGAAAGTCTGATTCAAAAATATAAAGAAAAAAGGTGTCTGCCTATCTCAGGCCCGCCTGCTCCAGGTAGTCCTCCCGGGGTGGACAGAAGCACTCCACGAGGACGGCGGACCCGTCACCGGTGGCGTCGAAATTGTGGGGCGCGTTCGGGGGCACCCAGAAGCTGGTACCCTTCTTGACGTGGACCTTCTCATCCCCTATGTGTAGGGTGCCCTCCCCCTGGATCACCAGCCCCATCTGCTCGTGGGGGTGGCTGTGGGGCGGCGTGGGTACGTTGGGCTCGACGGTGAGGCGCATCATCATGGCTTTCTCGCCGACGATGATTATCTCGCCGTGCCTGCCCTTCACCGTCTCAAGCTTCGGGTGTTCACCCGGCTTCACGATCTTCATGGGAATCACAGAAGAGACGCGTGAACCTTACATAACCTTGTCGAGCGTGAATAGAATTATCTCCCCAACCCCGTTCCATTCAGCCTCTGTCGGGCCCCATCCCTCGTCGTCCCGGCAGCAGTGTCTCCCTCACATGGAGTGCATCTCGGTTACGTCTCGTAAGCTTCAAGAAACCCTGCCGCCATGATTGAGGCATGAAGAACATAGCGTTCCTCATGGCCAGCGCCGCCACCGGCGAACTATCCGGCGAGCTGGATCGGCGTGAGAAGATACTGCGCAGTATCGCAGGCCCCGACACCCGGATCGACATATTCGGGCTGGAGAAGGACCCCGAGAGGAGCCACCTAGGCACGATACAGTCCTCCTACGAGGCTTCCCTCTCCACCGTCGAGGACCTAGAGTGCGCTAGGGAGGCCGAGAAGGCGGGGTACGACGCCGTCATAATACCCTGCGGGGGCGACCCCGGGGTGGCGCCGCTGAGGGAGGTGCTGCGAGTACCCGTGGTCCCCCCGGGCTCCACGGCTAAGCACCTATGCAGCCTCATCGCCCCACGGTTCAGCGTCCTCACCACGGGCGGGGGCGGGGTCGTCAGGACCATGATACATGAGCGGGACGGGCTCCTGAAGCACGTGTCCACCCACCCGGTGGGGCTCAGCGTCCCGGAGGTGAGGGAGAAGCCGGAGGAGGCGTACGACGCCCTGGTCAGGGAGGGGCGTGTCGCCGTCGAGGAGTACGGGGCGGGCGCCGTTACCTTCGGGTGCATGAGCATGGGGTTCCTCATGGTGGACGAGAGGCTCAGCGAGGCCATCGGGGTCCCGGTGGTGAACCCGGTCAAGGCCGCGGTTAAGACCTCTGAGATGCTCGTGGAGCTGGGCGTCACACACAGCAAGCTGGCGTACCCGGTTCCGCCCAGCCTGAGGAAATGAGCCGCCGATTGATGGTGGTTTTATATCGTCAAGGGGTAACCCTGATCCATGTCTGAGCCAGTGGATTTCTGTAGACGGCGCCACAGCCACCTCAAGGAGCAGATGGAGGAGCACGGCCTGGACCTTGTCTATCTCCTCAACGACGCGGGGGGCGGCGCCAGGTTCAAACGCATCGCGGACACGCCCTCAGGGGCCGCCCTGATCGTGCCCATCGACGGCGTCCCCAAGCTGTTCTGCTACAGCGTGAACATCAACAGCGCCCGCGACGAGAGCTGGATACAGGTGGAGCAGCTGGAGAGCCGGGTCAAGGCTAAAGAGCAGATAGCGGGCTACGCCAACCAGCACTTGAGGGAGGGCTCAAGGATAGGGGCCCCGCTGGATGGGTTCAACCACGCCAGCTACACCTACTACCATGAGAACCTCAAAGGAGAGCTCGTCGACGTAGGGAAGACAGTTATCCCCGAGGTCTTCTACGGTCTCTACCGCGACGAGGTAAGGTATCATCGCAGGGTGAGCAGGCTGGCCGACGTCGCGTGCAGCGCCGCCCGGGAGGCCATGAGGCCCGGCGTCGCCGAGTACGAGATAGCGGCCGAGGCCGAGTACGCCATGAGGCGGGAGGGAGCCGAGCTCACCAGCTTCCAGACCATAGTATCCACGGGGCCGAGGTCGGCTTACAGCCACGGCTGGCCCACCTCGAGGAGGCTCAAGGACGGCGAGTTCATGCTCGTGGACCTGGGCCCATCCGTAGACGGGTACGCGGCGGACGAGACACGCACCTATCTCCTGGGCAGCGACCCGAAGAAGGAGAGGATGCTGGAGGCCATGGACGAGGCCGTGGAGGCGGTGATACAGATGGTGAAGCCGGGCGTCGAATGCAGGGAGCTGGACGCCGCCTCGCGTAGGGTACTCAAGGAGCACGGATATCCGGATTATCCGCACAGCCTCGGCCACCCCCTGAGCGGCTTCGCTGTGCCGAGCCTCTCCAAGACCTCGGAGCACGTCCTCAGGGAGGGCATGCTGTTCACCGTGGAGCCCGGCATCTACCTGCCCGGCTACGGCGGCGTCCGCCTGGAGGAGAACGTGGTGGTCACCGAGGACGGGTTCGAGCAGCTCACCAAGAGCCCACGGATACCCTAGTCTATCCTCTCTGTCCTGAAGACCACGGGCCTCAGGCCGTCGGTGCAGCAGTCCACGGAGGCGCCCTCCTCGGTGAACCACGGGAAGTCCCCGTGGAACCTGAGGGTCTGGACGACCTTGTATATGTCGTCCCACGCCCACCCGCAGAAGCCCTCAGGCATCTCTCCGTCGGCCTCCACGATGAACTCTTGTCCATCCTTGTAGACCTCGCAGGGGCCTAGCTCCCCGTAACCGATGGGCTTCTCCTTGAAGACCTCCTCTGGCTTGAATCGTCTCAGAACAGTGATCTTTAGCTTGCTCGCTTTCCTGACCATGTCGATCGGTTGAACTCCTGAGGAAGAGTATATAGACCTTACACTCGACGGGCAGTATCAGGGATAGCACCTGGGCGAAGACCATGCCGATGAGTAGTCCCGACGATACGATGTGCTTGTAGTTTAGGCTACAGTACTCGTGGGCCCCTGGTATCAGCTCGTCTATCGTCACGTAGGTCATGACTCCCGCGGCGAACCTGAGGCTCCAGCCCACGACGGCGGCTCCCCCGCCCAGAGACTGGATGGCGAACACCCCTATCAACGCGCCCATAGGCTCAGCCATCCCGGATAAGGTCGCGAGCCCCACGGACTTTAGCCCATCGACGCCGGACCGGATCAATGGAGTGACAGTGGCGATGCCCTCAGGAATGTTTTAGAGGCATATCATCAGGGCGACGAGCAGCCCCAGCTCGGGCAGATGGGTGAACCCAGCTAATTTTCACGCGGTTTATTCGCTGAGACCGTGATCTCAAATCTTATCTTGATTCCCCGCCTCATCATAGGCATGCGTATCGACGTCATCATGCTGATCTCGGGGCTGAGCGGAGACGCGTTGAAGAAGAGGGAGGAGGGCCTGGCATCACACGCTTCCCCCGGCGTGGATGTGAGGCTCGTGACGACGAGGGCGGCGCCCTCGTCCGTGGACTCCCTCCCAGAGATGGAGCTAGCCGCCCCCGGCATCCTCGAGAGGGTCCTCCGGAGCGAGGAGAAGGGGGCAGACGCAGCCGTGATTTGGGGAGGCCACGACCCCTCCCTCGAGGCAGCCAGGAACCTCGTCTCCATTCCTGTGCTGGGCCCCGGGATGGCGTCCATGTACTTGGCGTCCATGCTGGCCAAGGAGTTCTGCCTACTGGTCCAGCTCCCCCACGTGCTCAGCCTAGCCGAGCGCCAGGTGAGGGGCCTCGGGCTGTGGGAGCGCTGCACGGGGATATACTCCGTAGATCTGCCGGTCCTGGAGCTTGGGAAGCCCTCAGGCTATGAAAAGGTGCACGAGATGGCTGTGGTGGGGGTGGAGGACGGTGCGGACGCCGTGTGCTTCGGCTGCATGGCCATGAACGACCACGCCGACAGGCTCC
>DATKWN010000111.1:0-25938 GCA_035529515.1 Candidatus Krumholzibacteriaceae bacterium
GTCGGCCCCAGCATCTTGTGCCCGGAGAAGGCGAGGAAGTCCACCTCGGAGTCCATCACGTCGGTGTGGATGTGGGGCACGCCCTGGGCCCCGTCGACCAGCATCTTGGCGCCGTGCTCGTGGGCGATCTCGCAGATCTCCTTTATCGGCACTATGCAGCCTAGGACGTTGGAGACGTGGGTCACGGCCACCAGCTTCGTCGAGTCGTCTATCGCCTTCTCGAAGTCGGCGAGATCGAAGACGCCCTCGGGCGTGGAACGCACCACCTCCAGCTTAGTGCCGTGGCGTTTACGCACCCGGAGCCAGGTGATGAAGTTGCTGTGGTGCTCTATCACCGTGTTCACTATCTTGTCTTCCTTGCTCCAGTCGAGGCTGTTGGCGACGAGGTTGATGCCCTCCGTGGTGTTACTGAGCAAGGCAACGTTCTCCACACCGGGCGCCCCTATGAAGCGCGCGATCTCCTCGTGGGCCTTCTCGTATTCCTCGCTGGCCCTCTGGCTGAAGCGGTGGACGCCGCGCTCGACGTTGGCCCTGTACTCCCTGTAGAACTCCATCTCCTTGAGTACTACCTGCTCCGGGGTGAGGCTGCTGGCGGCGCTATCCAGGTATATGACGCCCTTCTTCAGTATTGGAAAATCTTCCCTGACCGACTGCACATCGAACAAACTAATCAAAGAAAATGATACAGAGAGTTGCTTAAGGCTATCGTCTAGGGGACGGTCACGCTCTTAGCCAGGTTTCTAGGCATGTCCGGGTCCAGCTCCTTGAGCACGGCGAGATGATACGAGAGAAGCTGCAAAGGCACCACGTAGGGCACCGGGGAAAGCTCCTCGGGTATCCCGCGAGGCATCTCTATGAAGTCGTCAGAGAGGCGCTTCACCTCTTCGTCGCCCTCCTCGCAGATGGATATGATCCTCGCGCCCCTTGCCTTCATCTCCATGATGCTGCCGATGATATGCACGTGGGTGTCCCCGCGTGGGCACACGAAGATGCAGGCCACGCCGTCCTCTATGACGCTTATGGGGCCGTGCTTGCTCTCTCCCGCTGGGTACGCCAGAGAGGGGACGTACGTGAGCTCAAGCAGCTTCAGACGGCCCTCGAGGGCGGTGGCGGTGCTTATGCCTCTCCCAAGGAACAGGAACAATTTGTCGTCCTGGTACTTCTCAGCAAGCGCCTCAACAGATCCTGATTTACTCTGGATGATGTCCTCCACCCAGCCCGGGATAAGTGTGAGTTTCTCTTCAAGCTCGTCCAGCTCATCCTGGCTCAGTTTACCCTTCTGCTTCGCCAGCCTCAAGGCCAGCTGAGATAACACGATCACCTGAGATGTGAACGTCTTCGTGGCCGCGACACCGATCTCGGGCCCCGACTGCTGGATCAAGTAGGCTCTAGAAACCCTTGTGAGGGTGGAGCCCACCGTGTTGGTGATGCCAAGAACCGTGGCGGCCCTCATCCTGGCGTGATCGATGGCCTTCAACGTGTCATAGGTCTCGCCGGATTGGCTCACCGCGAGCACGACTGAGTCGATGCCCGCCGTGGAGCCATACCTCTCGACGAACTCCGAGGAGACCACCGGTATGGTGGTCAGCCGCGAAAGCTTCGAGAAGATGTAGGACGCCGCGAGGCATGAGTGGTAGCTCGTGCCCGCCGCCGTGAGAAACACCTCCTTGCCTCTGTCGAGGAACTGGGTCAGCAGGTTCAGGTACTGCTCCTGCAGCCTGAGCCCGTTCCGGAGGCTCTCTGGTTGCTCATTGATCTCCTTGAGCATGAAGTGTGTGTACCCCTGCTTCTCAGCCATCTCCAGGCTCCACGTGATCTCCTCCAGATTACGCTCCACAAGGGAGCCGTCGATGACTTTCACGACCTCGTAGCCGTCCAGAGTAAGGACCGCCATCTCCTCGTTCCTCAGGTATGAGACCTGGTTCGTGTACGGGAGCATGGCGGGGACATCCGAGGCGCAGAATGTGCCGTTGTCCGAGACTCCTATTACCAGGGGGCTCTCGTGGCGGGCGCAGTAGATCCTGTCGGGCTCGTAGGTCGATAACACGACCACGGCGTATGAGCCCTTCAACCGCCTTAGAACCCGAAGGATGGCGCCCTTCATCCCTATGTCGGATTTGAGTTCCTCCTCTATTAGGTGGGGGATGACCTCGGTGTCCGTGCGTGACACGAATATGTGGCCCTTCTCTACGAGCTCGTCTTTCAGCTCCATGTAGTTCTCTATTACGCCGTTGTGGATCAAGGCTATGTTGCCGGAGCCGTCTGTGTGGGGGTGGGCGTTGACCATGCTGGGCGCGCCGTGTGTCGCCCATCTGGTGTGCCCCATCCCGATGGTGCCCTCCATCTCGTTTATCCGAAGACCCTCGACCACTTCCTCCAGCTTGCCCTTGTCCTTGCGTACATGGAGCCCGCCGTCCACGATGGTGGCGACGCCTATGGAGTCGTAGCCTCTATACTCGAGACGCTTCAAGCCGTTCGTTATCAGTTTAACTGCCTGCCCATCCCTGATTATGCAGCCGAATATTCCACACAAAACCGTCACACACCGTTTTATCGTAGAGAGGTATTCCGTATTAATAAAACATCTTAAAGGAAAATCCTCTACAACCAGACCGGGGGTCTTTATCAAATCATATAAAAATCCATCGTCTCCTATTGGTATTCCAGTGCTGGAGACCCTGAGCCCTTGAAGTACGTGGCGCTAACGAGCGGCAGGAACGAGGAGAGGTTCATCAGGCGGACGGTGGAGGGCGTGCTCAGACAGAGACCCGCCCCGGAGACCTACGTGGTGGTTGATGACGGCTCGGCTGACAAGACGATGGAGATAATGTCAGAGTACCACGAGGTAACCGTGCTGAGGCTCAACAACCCCCGTCACTCCACCCGCGGCGTAAACCTAGCATGGGCCCTGAACGCAGGGGTCAGAAGAGCCACGGAGCTCGTGCCCGACTGGGATTACCTCCTCAAGGTAGACGCGGACAGCGTACTGCCCCCAGACTACTTCAGTAGGCTTCTTCGTAGGTTCGAGGAGAACCCTAGGCTCGGCGTCACCAGCGGCACCCCCTACGACGAGAAGGTGTGGCGGGGGAGAGCTTCAGACGGCGCCAAGATATACAGGCGCGCCTGCTGGGACAGCATCAAGCACTTCGTGCCGTGCAACGCCTTCGACACCCTCGCCCTGCTCCAGGCCAAGAGGTATGGATGGGTCGTAGAGTCGTTCCCGGAGGTAAAGTACACCCAGCTCAGGACGTGGCGCAGAGGCAGCCTCAACAGGTGGATACTCTCGGGGAGATCTAGGTACTACATGGGTTTCCCGACGTGGCACACCTTCCTCGTGGCCCTGGTGTACCTCGTGGATAGGCCTTGGGTGCTGGGAAGCACGTCGATGTTCCTGGCCCACTTGATGACGGCGCTCGGCGGGCTGGAGAAGCCTTTCCCGGCAGAGTACTACGAGTTTGCCCGAAAATACGCCATGTGGGAGACCCTGGAGCGGCTCCACGAGAGGAGGCTCACCTAGCCCTCGGCGAGGAGCCCCGTGACTATCTTGAAGAAGTCCTTGATGTCGGGGTCCACTAGCCTTATCTTCACGTTGAAGCTGTAGAAGCCCTTCTTGGTGTGGCCCAGCTTGCTCATGCCGTGGTCCGATATGATGAGCACCAAGTCGTCTTCTCTGATCCTGGCCTTCACTCTCTTGGTGAGGAGGTCCATCTCCTCGTAGAGGGTGGCCACCTTCTCGGTGCCCCAGAACGCGTGGCCGAACAGGTCGGTGATGTGGAGGTGGACCATCAGGAGCTTCCACTCGCCCTCAAGGGCGTCGAAGAGGGCTTCTACCTCCTCATCGAATATCCCTCGTACCCTCTCCTCGAAGACGGGGAGGTACTCGGGGTCCTGGCGCGCCCGCATCACGTCGCCTATGGGGTATATCTCCTCGAGGTTCTTGTTGTAGACGGGGACGCCCAACGCTATGCTCGGCTTGACGACTTCGAAGAAGGTGTCTACCTTTATGTTCTTCCTGTTCGGGAAGCTCGGCTTCGCGCCTACGGCGTCTCTGACCCTGTAACCTACCTTGAACCGTTTGAGTATGTTGTGGATGCCTCTGTGTCTCCTCACGAAGCTGCGGAGTCCGTCGAGCTCGTTGTCCCACATCTGGGGCATGTCTACGCCGTGGACCTCCGGTGGCTCACCCGTTATGAAGCTGGTCCAGACTATGGGGGTCGAAGGGTCGTCTATCCCTCCCACGATGGGTACGTCGACCTTGCCGTGTTCCCTCTGCAGTATGTTGCGGAGGCTCAGCGTCTCCACTAGGTCGTGGTCGAGTCCGTCGTAGGCAAGGATCAGGACCCTCATCGTCAGTCACTTCTAACGAGGTGCCATATAGAGGACCCGATCCCGATCGTGTCGATTATGCCGAGCGCCTCTAGGATGGTGGGGGTGATGGACAGGCTTTTAACCTCATCTTCTATGATAACGCTCTTCTTCACGCCTCCTCCGTAGAAGATGAGTGGCACGTCCACCAGTACGGGTATGAACTTGTTGGTGTGGTGGGAGAACTGACCGTGCTCGCCGAACTCCTCGCCGTGATCCGAGGTGATGACCAGCAGGTCGTCGGGGCTGAACCTGTCGAAGAAGGCGCCGACCTCCCGGTCCATCTCGGTGATCTCCTCCCTGTAGAGCGTCTTGGCGAGCCCTATCTCCTCCTCGGTGGGCGTGTAGTTGCCGTGCACCGCCTCTATGAACTTGTCGTTCAGGGCACGCATCTCGTTACGGCTCATGTCTAGGCTGGTCTCTCTAGGATAGTAGGGGATGTGGGGCTCCATGAGGTGGCTCCACAGGAAATAGCCGTCGTGCTCACCCATCCACTTGAGGCTATACTCCAGGACTTCGCTCGCCCGGGAGTAGGGTAGATACCTCTCCTCGCTGTACACGTTGGCGCGGAACCTCTTCATCCCGGCTATGACGCTAGGCGGGAGGTTTCTCCTCAGGGTTTTTCTCCAGCTCTTACTCATCCTGAACTTCTTGGACTTGAGGTCTATGGTCTCGGCGAACCCGAGGTGGAAGTTGTGGACCATGGGGTTCGAGTGGATGACGGCGGTGTGGACGCCGTGCCTGCTCAGCGCCGTCGCTATGTTCGCCTCGGGATCGTAGGTTGTGTCCGCGCCCAATATGCACGGCATGCTGTGTAGGGTGGAGGTGTTGCACGCCTTGGAGTTGCTGAAGAACACTCCCTGCTCCGCTATTCTCATCAGGTTAGGGGTGATCTCAGGGTTGACGTGGTCGAGCCGCAGGGCGTCCAGTATAAGTAGAACGACGTTCATCCTTTAGCCTCGTTTCTCAACATAGAGTGTGGCTGTCTTTAAAAGAATGTATGACTCCCTAGCCTTCAAGCTTCTTAAGGAAGTCTACCAGCTGCCTTGCCCGTGTCTCCGAGGTATGGTGCTTCATCACGGTCTCGTAGCCGTTGCGGGCGATGCGCTCCCTCTCCGCGTCGTCCTCGAGGTAGTACTCAAGCTTCTCCTTCCAGTTATGCCGGTTTATTTCGACGTAGTTCTCTCCCGCCTCGAAGTGAAGCTCGTCGGCGGATTGAGGCCTGTCCGCCAATACAAGGGTGCCGCTCCCCATGATCTCAAAGAACTTCGACACCGGGTAACGGAAGATGCTGCTGCCGAAAATGAAGACCTTGGCCTTGGCGATGGTCTCGGCGTACCTGGGACCCACGATGTATCCCTGTTTCTCTAGCTCGGGGATGTCTCTTAGGGGGGTCCTGCCCGGTGGGCGTCCCCTCACCAAGTATCTCCAGCCTTTCTTCTCAGAGAGACGCGGCAGCTCGTTGTAGATCATGTATCTGAGAGGGTATATGCGTCTCCTGTACGCGCCGAGGAAGACCACGTCGAGCTCCTTCTCCTCGGACGGCCTGTAGATGCGGTGATCGGTGAACCAGGGGAAGTGCTGTCTCTCTGTCTCGAGGTTGTCGAGGTAGTAGTTTTCGTCGAACCTGGTGTAGAGGGCTAGGTTGAAGGGCAGAGGCGTCTTCTTGTACGGGGAGTACATGTAACTCATCAGTACCCCGTCGAACCCCTCGTTGGCTGTGCTCACAATCTCCTCAGGGTTCACGTGCATATCGTTTACCGTCATTACGGTCTTGGGAGTCTCGCTTGTCTTCTCCCTGGCTATCCGTTTGTTCTCATCGAGGTGAGCGCTGCTGTTCACTATGAAGTTTGGGGGGTCTCCCCTGTAGAGCCGTGTCACTGTCTCGTTGATCGGCTCCCCCGGGACATGGTTTTCCCACCCTGAGCCGCTCCACTGGCAATCGACGAGCTTGGCTACCTCTTGCTCAAGGTAGTGCACTACGTTGAGGGTAACCAGGTTAGCGGATCTTACGGTGTTGAAGAGAACTCTCAACATGGGCTCATTGGAGATTATCGGTTTTCCGGCGGCATAAAGGTTTGTTCTTGGGCGGCTACCTCTTCGACTTGGTTTTATAGGACTTCTTTATCTCCCAGAAGGCGTAGAGGTAGATCACGGCGATTATCAGGGTGAAGAGTAGGCTAAAACGCCAGAGGTCGAAGTTACTCTGCTGGTTGAGCATGAACATCATGGGGAAGAACACTATCGTCGCTATGACGGCGAGCCATATCTCTGGGTAGACGCGTGCCTGGTAGCCCATCACCTTCCTTTGGGGCGGAGGTTATCTATCTATTATGGATAGACGGTTCACCTCTAGAGCCACTCACCGAGCTGCTCCTCTACTCGCTGCCTCAGCCTCCGTCTCTTTAGGAGGTACCACGTGAGCCAGGTCAACGAGAAGAAGGGCACGACGTCGAGCCCCGGCACGAGCTCCAGCAGCGAGATGGCTCCGACGACGTTGAAGTAGACGGCGTAGAACAGGAAACCGGCGAGGTCCAGTATGTCTCCGAACACCGGCGTTAGCAGTATCGGCGCCACGAACTCAAGCAGGTCTAGGCACAGGCACACTGATAGCGTCGTCAGCTCCTCCCACGTGATCTTTAGGACCCATGGGGCTGAGACCTTTTCAGTCTCCAAGGATACACCCATTATATCATGGTTTTGAGGGTATAAAAAAGGTCATCCCGTGGGGATGATGAGCTGGGTATCTTCGGGCACCACGATGAACTGGCTCTTTCCCGTCTCCGCGATGTCACGCAGCGTCTCCAGGTAGAGGTACAGCCTCGTGAGCTCGTTTAGGTCGACGCCGGAGTCGGTATCAGCTATTGCTAGCAACGCCTCTCTTGTGGCGTTGGCGATTATGAGCCTAGACTGGGCTACACCCCCGGCTTCCTTGATGGCTGACTGCGCGTTCGCGTCGGCGATGACGAGGAGCCGGGTCTTGTTGAACTCGGCGGCTATGGACAGCTGTTCCGCGGCGAGCTTCTTCTCTATAGCGTCGACGAAGTTGACGGGCAAGGCTATCTTCCTTATGTTGACGGCGTCCAGTATTATCGCGTCGCCGATGCTGGGCTCCTGGCTGAAGGATTCCTCCAGCTGGGCTCTCAGCACCACTCCGATGTTGGCTCTCTGTTCTATGGTCTGGATGGCTGTGTAGTCCACGAGCAGGTTCCGGATGGTTTCGCGTATTATGGGTATCACGGCTCTCTGCCTCCAGTCTAGGGTCGGGTACCGTCTGAACAGGTTGACGGCTCCGCTGGAGTCAATCCTCCACCGCACGGTTACGTCGACGTCTACCTTGAGCCCGTCCTTCGTGAGGCTCTCCACCGCCGGGAAGTCACCCGCCTCGGTGACGTCGCTCCACATGTGGACGCTGTCCGTGGCTACGTATATCTTGTAGACGCTTGCCCACGGCCCCTTTATGAAGTACTGGGCGTTGCTGCCTGTACCGACTACGCTCGTAGACCCGAACACGGGGTCTACTATGACGGCCACGTAGCCGACGCTGATGCTGCCTACGCTGAAGAACAATAGGCCGCCCGCTATCACTATGATCACTAGCGCTATTACTCCGATGCCCTCCAACCGGGGGCCCTCGAACTGGAACCTTCTTTCCACTGGTTTCACCTTGATCTATACATAAAGAAGGGTTGGTTAAAAGGTGTCTATGCTAGTCCCGTATTCCCTCTAGGACGCTTATGGCGTTCCATATACGGGTGCGGCTGTACATGGGCATGTTGGGGTCCTGGCTTATGTCTTCCAGTATGGCTATGGCGTTGGCTGCCCTGGCGGCGACGCTGAGGCTCTGGTCTAGCAGCATGTCGGCTGCCTGTTTGGCCGTCCGCCTGATGTTCCGTGGGGTGGTGTTGTCGTCCGCGATCATGTTGAGGATGGACATGGCCTGCTCCATTTTTCTACTGTACTCGTCTTTGATACTCATACTAACTCCTCCCTGCGATTGCACTGTGAGGATTTGTTGTATAGGATAAGGGGTCGGGATAAAAAACTATCTTTTTTATGGAAGATTTTCTTCGATGTAGGCCGGCAGGTCGGCTATGCTGTCTAGGAGCACGGGGGGCGGGGTCTCGTTCTCCCAGCTCCTGAGGCCACGGCGGCCTGTGGCGACTCCTATGAACATGCATCGGCTGTTCTTGGCGGAGTCGTAGTCGATCTGGTGATCTCCCACCATGACGACGTCGTCGACGGTGAGACCCATCCGTCTGACGGTGTAGTCGATGGCCTCCCTGTATGGCTTGGGCTGCGGGGTCTCTCCTCTTCCTAGTATGACGTCGAAGTAGCCATGCATGCCTGTCTTCTTGAGGGCCTCCACCGCGTACTCGTGGTGGCCCCTGGTTAGTATGGCTAGCTTGAAGCCTTTAGTCATGAGTTTTTCGACTGCCTCAGGGACGCCTGGTATCTCCGTTAGGGTCTCGACTGCTTCGAGCTCGCCTTGGTTCATGTAGTCCGTGATGGCGTCGCGTAGCCTCCGGCGCTCCTCCTCTGGTTTGCCCTGTCTCTCCCATTCGCGTTCTGTGTGCTCCATTATGACTACCGTTGTCTGGTCTGTGGGGCTGAGGGTGCCTGGGGGGTGTCCGTTGCTCTCTAAGAGCTTGATGATCCGTCTCTTCATCTTGGGGAAGTCC
This sequence comes from Candidatus Krumholzibacteriaceae bacterium, assembly GCA_035529515.1. Taxonomy (GTDB): domain Archaea; phylum Thermoproteota; class Bathyarchaeia; order TCS64; family TCS64; genus RBG-16-57-9. The sequence goes on from DATKWN010000111.1 coordinate 9,048, forward strand.
ACGTGGCTATGGACGAGGGTGCTATCGAGGTCGAAGATGATGCCTTTGAGCTTCATGTGGTCACCGGGTTCTGGTTGAATGTGCGCGGCGGGTTTTTATTGTTTATCCCAATGCTCTATATTCCTCTACGCTGTTCTTCTGTCTGATCTTGATGACTACCTGTGCCGACTGCGTCCACGCCGTGGAGATCACGGGGGCGGTCAGGCTGAGGCTTGGGCAGGAGAACAAGGAGATAGTAAACGCGTTGGAGAGGCGGGGCCTGAGCCTAGACGAGTTCTGTTACTGTGAGAAGCTAGGCTACATCGAGTCGGTGATAATGAGGCGGGAGTGCGACGAGTGGAGCCCCGATTACTCGTAGCAGGTTACTCGCCATGAGCGTTGGATGGGTTTTTATCTACTTTTGGCTTCATATGGGCTGAAAGCTATGGCTGATACTCTCGTCAAGGATGGATTCGTCGTCACCATGGATGGGAATCGCAAGGTTATACCCGGTGGCGACGTCCACGTCGTGGATGACAGGATCACGGAGATCGGGAAGGACCTCAATGTCCGAGACCCTGAGTACTTGGTGGACGCGCGGCACCATCTTGTGATGCCTGGGTTCGTGAACGCCCACAGCCACCTCCAACAATATTTCCGCGGCGTCTACGAGCTGATAGGAGACTTCTTCGAGACCAACCTGCCGCTGGAGGGCTACCGGCGGCCGGAGCAGATGGAGACGCTTGGGCTTGCTAGCTGCGCCGAGTTCATCTACGGCGGCTGCACGACTAGCATGGTGGTGTACACTTACCCTGACGGCTACGCGAAGGCGGTCGCCGAGGCCGGGAACAGGTGCCACATGGCGGGTGACATCGAGCACGTGGATCTGGAGCGGCTGAAGCATGGCGAGTTCCTGTACCTACCGGAGAAGCGGGACGCCGCGGTTAGAAGAGCCAAGGACCTGTATTTTAACTGGCACGGAGGGGCAGACGGAAGAATAACGACGCTGATGTGCCCCAAGGCGCCGGATATGGCGATGCCCGACGTCTACTTGGAGTGCAAGGAGTTCGCCGAGGAGCACGGCCTCAGGACGACGACCCACCTGAGCCAGAGCCAGCGGGAGTACAGGCAGGTCCAGAGGCTGTTCGGGAAGACGCCGCCCCAGCACCTCTACGATCTAGGAGTGATGGACGAGAAGCTGAGCGGCGCCCACCTGACGTACGGCACCGCGAAGGACTTCCAGCTCATCAAGGAGACGGGTATGCCCATACTGCACTGCCACAGCGTGGAGTCTCCTCTCATCGACTGGCTCGACATGGGTATACCCGTCGGCCTCGGCACCGACGACTACTACCACGACATGCTGGGCCTCGTCCGGAAGCAGAGGATGGGCGTCATGAACAGGGCGAGCAAGACCGGCGGCTACCTGGGGATGATCAACGACAGCCGACGCACGGCGCGGCCCAGCTTCTACGAGATGCTGGAGCTAGCCACCATCGGCGGCGCCAAGGCTCTCGGCATGGACAAGGAGATAGGAAGCCTCGAGGTGGGTAAGAAGGCGGACATCATAACCTTCGACATGATGAACCCATATATCACGCCGACGAGGGACCCTGTGACCAGCGTCTTCCTATATGGGATGCCGGGAGACATAGACAACGTGATCTGCGACGGCAGGTTCCTCAAAAAGGAGGGAGCGCTTACGACCATCGACATGAAGGACGCGCTTCTTAAGGCCCAAGGGACCTGCGACCAGATAATAGACAGGTTCTTCGAGGAGCACCCCGACCAGAAGAAGATCTGGGAAGAGAAGTCCAAGCATTAACCATTCCTTATTAACGGTTATGCAGAGATAAAACCGTTCATGAGTTAAATTTAAAACATGCATTCCTGAGACTATAGGCTGTCGTGGGAATAATGAGGATAGTACTCTAGTTTTACTGAAACCCCCAATCGCTCCCAGTTTGTAGACCCCATAGAGCATCGAGAAGTGAATAGGATGGTAGAGACTTTCCAGAAGATCCGGTCCGCAATGCGCGGGAACCTCGGCGTAATGATAGTAACCACCGGGCTTTGGACGCTGGCGGGCAACCTCACCACGCCGTTCCTAGCCCTCTACGTCCTCGAGCTGGGAGGGAGCTACGTGAACATCGGCGAGATATTCGCCCTGGGCGCTGTGATCAAGGTGATCCCCGGTTTCCTCGGCGGATACCTCGCCGACAAGATGGGCCGCAAGAAGATCGTGTACACTTTGTCCTACATGATCGCCAGCGTAGCCTTGGTCAGGGCTTTCGCGCCTGACTATAGATGGCTCATGCTGGCCGCCGTGTTGGAGGCGGTCTTCATGGGCTTCCGGGAGCCATCCATGTCATCCATCATCGGCGACTCCACGGACCCCGAGAACAGGGCGATGGGGTACGCCTTGCTGATGGTTGGGCCCCAGCTAGTGGGCATACTGTCTCCCTCGATAATAGGCGTGATGATGGACAGGTACGGCGTGAGGACTGCCATGATGTGGGGTTACCTGATCGTGTTCGCGTTAGGCACTCTGGCCTCCCTAATAAGGCAGCGACACCTGGAGGAGACTTTAGCCAAGAAAGAGGAAGTCGTTCTCTCACCGGGATCATTAAGTGAAATCGTGAGCGACTTCAGGGACACGGTGAACAGCCTGAGCAAGCCTTTCAAGGCGTTCCTGCTGGCTGACTTCATCTTCACCTTCGCTCTGGGCCTCGGCGACCCATACTACGTGACCTACGCGACGGAGGGCGCCAAGCTATCCGCGTCGCAGTGGGGCTTCATCATGAGCCTGGTCCTCCTGGTTCACTGCGCCACCCTCCTCCTCGTTGCTTCGCCGTCGGATGAGCATGGACGAGTCAGGTTCGTCTTAGCATCCATGATCTCTTGGCCCATTACGTACGTCCTCTACGTCTACACCGAAAGCTTCCTAGCGGTGCTGGTAGTCAGGATAGCCATCACGCTCTCCGCTGCTGTGGGCCAGCCGTCCTGGAACGCGCTATTCGTGGACTTCTGCCCCAAAGAGCATAGAGGCAGGTTCAACGCCTTGACCACGGTGGTCTGGTCTCTGCTTTACGGCGGCGGAAACTACTTGGGCGGAGTCCTCTTCCAGAACCACGGAGTCGGCACACCGTTCCTAGTGGCGGCCGCCTTCATGTCGGTCGGCGCGGTCATAGCCGTTTTCACGCTGAAGGAGCCTGAGAAGAGAGAGGAATGACACGGGCTCTCTTAACAAGACGTGAAACGGAAGCAAGATATTCAGTGGTTCCAGACGGTAACTCATAAGCTTGTTTGAGAAGTGGGAAGAGGAGGACCGGAAGGAGATCGTTGAGACGCTCAATGAGCAGCTGGTGATCGAAGGCAGGCTCGTCGGCCTCTATGAGGGCTATGAACACGGCACCGAGAACAAGGCCATGAAACGGGTGATGCAGATGTTCAGGCTGGACAGCCAGCGCCACATCAACATACTGCAGACAGTCATCGAGGTTATCGAGGGCGAGGACGTGCTCATCGAGGACAAGGAGGACCTCAAGGAGAGCCTCGTGAAGCATCTAGAGTTGGAGGCAGAGGCCATCAAGAGGGCCAACAAGGTCCTGGGGAAGCAGTTCATCAACGAGACTCAGGGCCTGAAGATGCTCCTAGAGATCTGGCGAGACGACGAGAAGCGGCACCACAAGGCGCTACAGGAGCTGACGGCGAAGACGTTCTACCAGCTCGGCGCCAACGACATGGTCGCTCTCTTCAGAGGCGAGGAGTTCATAGAGGAACGGTACCTCAGGGCGAGACAATTCAAGGAAAAAATGTCCCAAACAGGGTAAACGATAGTATTAAACACACAAACCTCCTTCTATTCTGCTTGAATCTAGATGAGCTTCAAGGACAGATTCCAGGGGAAGGACTACCTCACCCTGATGGACTGGAAGAAGGAAGAGATAAATTACATTCTCGACGTCAGCGCCGATCTCAAACGCATGCGCATGATGAAGCAGCCCCACGAGTACCTCAGGGGCCGCACCATCGCCATGGTCTTCGAGAAGCACAGCACCCGCACAAGGTTCAGCTTCCAGGCGGCCATCGCCCACCTGGGGATGCAGAGCTTCTACAGCACACCCCAGACCATGCAGCTCGCCAGGGGCGAGCCCATCAAGGACACCGCCCGCATCCTGGACAGGTATTGCGACGGCCTCGTGATCAGGACCTACGGACAGGAGGTCGTGGAGGAGTACGCCGAGTACATGGACAGCCCAGTCATCAACGCCTTGACCGACCTTACCCACCCGTGTCAGGGTCTCGCCGACATGCTCACCATGAGGGAGCGCAAGGGTAGGCTAGAGGGCCTCAAGCTGGCCTACGTGGGCGACCCGTGGAACGTCTGCCAGAGCCTCATGGTGGCCAGCGGCATCATGGGCGTGGACTGCTACGTGGCTGTGCCCAAGGGCTGGGCGCCCAACGAGAAGATCACCAAGTTCGCCACGGAGCACGCGGCCGACGGCGGCACCCAGATGGTCGTCACAGACGACCTGGAGGAGGCGTTCAGCGGAGCCGACGTGGTATACGCCAACACGTTCCACAGCATGGGCCACAAGGACATCGAGGAGCGGAAGAAGGCTTTCGCCAAGTACCAGGTCAACGACGAGACCCTGAAGCTGGCCAAGAAGGACGCCATCTTCATGCACTGCCTCCCCGGGTACCGAGGCGAGGAGATGACTGACAGCGTCGTAGAGGGCCCCCAGAGCGCGGTCTTCGACCAGGGCGAGAACAGGATGCACACAGAGAAGGCGGTCCTCGCCCTCTTCATCTCATAACAACCATTTTCTTTATCGATCAAGAAGACAGGTCTCACTTTATTATTCAAGTGAAAGGAGTGCAGGGTATACTAAAGACCAGACAATTCTTCAAAAAACTTGGAGACTGACCCTTACGCTACCACTTCCTTCCGGCAACCGCGTACACATGAAGAATATTAACAATTATGGTCTATTCATCTATCAACTCCGATAAATCCTACCGTGTCGGGGTATACTCAGCCTCCCAGGGAGCTACATCGGCGGCTACCTCTACGACTTTAACCCGAACATGCTCCTCATCGCGGGGTCGCTGCTGAAGTTCATGCAGGTCCCGATTATACTTCTCTTCGTATGGGACGTGAAAAAGCGGAATGCATAGCTCCCGTTAGGGTTATTAACCCTACTCGTTAATCTATTCCGATGGAACATGGCGAAAGTTCCTAACGTTGTCACGACCATACCTGGGCCGAAATCAAAGGCGCTCATCGACCAGCGCAGCGACCTTGTGCCGCCGGGCGTGTACCTCGTGCAGCCTGTCAGCATCGCTAGCTCCAAGGGCGCCGTCTTAACGGACGTCGACGGAAACACGCTCCTGGACTTCACGTCAGGCATCGGCGTCACCAGCCTGGGCCACTGCGTCGACGAGATCGTCGAGACCATCAGCGACCAGGCGGGCAAGCTCATCCACAGCTGCATCCACGTCGCCAACTACGAGCCCTACGTGGCCCTCGCTAAGCGGCTCACCGAGATCACCCCCGGGAGCTACAAGAAGCGTGCCCTCATGCTCAACAGCGGCTCTGAGGCGGTGGAGAACGCCGTCAAGATCGTACGCCAGAGCACTGGACGCAAGAACATCCTGAGCTTCGAGAACAGCTTCCACGGCCGCACATACATGGCCATGACCCTGACAGGCAAGTGGGACCCCTACAAGGTGGGGTTCGAACCCTTCGTCCCCGGCGTCTACTTCACGCCGTTCCCCTACTCGTACCGCTGCCCCTGGGGCACGGACGACAAGGAGGAGTGCGGCAAGGCGGCCATCCACCACATCGAGAAGAGCATATTCAAGACCCAGGTGGATCCTAGCACAGTCGGCGCCGTCATAACGGAGCCGGTTCAGGGTGAGGGCGGCTTCATCGACCCGCCTAAGAACTTCCTGCCGATGTTGAAGGAGCTCTGCGAGGAGCACGGCATCATGCTCATCGACGACGAGGTCCAGACGGGCTTCGGCCGCACAGGCAAGATGTGGGCCATCGAGCACTACGGAGTTGAGCCTGACCTAATGACCATGGCGAAGGCGATAGCCAGCGGCCTCCCCCTGAGCGCCGTCGTCGCCAAGGACGAGCTCATGAAGGACATCTACCCGGGCAGCCTTGGAGGCACCTTCGGGGGAAACCCCGTAGCCTGCGCCACGGCCCTCAAGGTCATCGAGATCATCAAACGGGAGAAGATCGTTGACAAGTCGGCGAAGCTGGGCAGGAAGCTCAGGAAGCGCCTCGACGAGTTCCACTCCAAGTACGAGTCCATAGGAGAAGTCCGCGGACTGGGCCCCATGCTGGCCATGGAGTTCGTCAAGGACAGGAAGAGCAAGAAGCCTGATCCTGAGACTAGCAGCGCCGTCATGAAGGAGTGCCTAAAGAACGGCCTCATGACACTGAAGGCGGGGCTATACAACAACGTCATAAGGCTTCACCCGCCGCTCACCATCGAGGACGAGTACTTGGAGACCGGCCTAGAAATCCTCGAGGCGGCCATCAAGAAGCACTCCTAAACCTTCCTTCTATTCTTTTAACTATCTTAGTGTCGATCAGTTGTCTATGAAGCTGGGCTTTCACGTCTCCATACAGGGCGGTGTGGACAGGGCGGTTGACCGAGCCGACGTGATCGGCTGCACCACGTTCCAAATATTCACCCAGAGCCCCAGGATGTGGAAGCACAGGGAGCTTAGGGAGGAGGAGGTTAAGCGGTTCAAGGATAGGCTGCGGGAGACCGGTATAGACCCGGTGTTCAGCCACATGCCTTACCTCCCGAACCTCAGCACACCCAACCCCGTGAACTACCGCAAGTCGGTGGACACGTTAATTGCGGAGATAAGGAAGTGTAACCAGCTCGGGATAAGGTACCTTGTGACGCATCTCGGTAGCCACCTCGGTTCAGGGCCGGATAGAGGCATAGAAAGGATCGTTGAGGCACTTAACCACATCAACACCGTCTTCGATGAGACGCCCACCATACTGCTGGAGAACACGTCGGGGAAGACAAACGAGGTGGGCTCCACGTTCAATGAGATCAGCCAGATCATCGAGAGAGCCGAGTCTAACAATGTGGGAGTCTGCCTGGACACGTGTCACGCCTACACGAGGGGCTACAACATAGCCACGCGGCAAGGGCTATTTGAGGCCCTGGACGAGCTGGACAATCACGTGGGCCTCGGGAGGCTTCATCTCATTCACTTGAACGACGCGAGGGACCCGCTCGGCTCCAGACTGGACAGACACGAGCACATCGGACTAGGAAACATAGGCGAGGAAGGGTTCAGGGTGATCCTGAACAGCGTACTCAGAGAGGTTCCGATGGTGATGGAGACACCCATGGATGAGAGGAGGACTGACGTGGATAACATTAAGAAGACTATGGAGCTCGCCGGGCTAGAGGTGGACGAGTAACGTGGTCTGCTGGGTCTGAGAGTCAGGCTCGTTGAGGATTATCCAGAGGGCTGTGCTGCACATCTCATGCAGCTCGTCGCGTGGGAGTAACGGATATAGTTTTTTTCCAGTCTTGAGGATGAGGTCTATGGTCTCGATCTTTTTATTCCTTTGTGCCGCCTCCAGTTTTGACGCCTGGATGAGCTTGCCGATATACGATCGCCGTATGTTAACCGCCATCATTAATTCTCAGACCACCAAATAATATAATTTCGGTATATATAAGTATTGCAGTGTTTACCCCAAATTTATTTCTGGACAGGTCAGTAAAAGTGGCTGGATGGTTAGAAATGGTTTTATACGAGCGCCTAAAAACGCTTGTTTTTGATGTAGCAACGGTTTTACCTTTTTTCGTCCCCGTGGAGTAACACATCTATACTGGATCCCTCTAGGAGTGAGTTCAAGATAATTTGTGTGTTACCTGAATCAACATATTGAGGGGCAAAATTAAAAAACAGGGCCCTGTATCCATAGTTTGCAGTCGCGCCCCGGTAGCTTAGCCTGGTTAAAGCGTTTGCTTGGTAAGCAAAAGACCGCGGGTCCAAATCCCGCCCGGGGCTCCATTTTTCGCGCGTGTGAAATTCGATGCGTAGACCCGTCACGGGGGACCTCGGCACATGATCGGAGTGCCGAAGGGGGGATGCTTCACATCATAGTGTTGAGCATTCTCAGGCAAGGCCCCAGACCAAGATTGGAGATAACTGAAGAGATAGAGTACTACACCGAATGGAGGCCCGGCCTTGGATATCTCCCAAATATGAAAGGGGGCCTCAACAGAGACATGAAGAGAGCGATGGTCCAAAGAGAGTATGTTTTTCATGACGAAAAATGGGCAACCTAATAATATGAGTATAGTCGCCGATTCTGGAAAAAGTAGATTCCAATGAATTAAAATGTGATAAAGAACGATAACTAAAAAAAAGAAGGATTAATCGGGTGATAGATATATCGTATGAATGTGGTAACCATACATTGAGTTATTGGATTTAGACCTAACTGTCACATAATAGTAACCAATTCTGCTACCGGTATACCAACTATCATACCAATTTCCACCACCACCATTAGTCATTGAATCCCAACTACTGTCATAAGTGAAGTCATCTTTTGTTGTAACTTTAAACTTAGCTTCAGTGATTGATCCTCCGCTCACAGATGAAGTAGCTCCGATATCCATATATGAATAAGAATCAGGTTGTGAATTGTCAGTTGGTTCTAATATAGAAACCGTGGGAACGTTGTATTGAGGATATAAGTATTGTGCCCCTGCCTTATCTCCATCTTCAAGTGAACGCTTTTTCGTTTCCGCAAAAGACATAGTGTAATACATTGTATTGTCTCTATTATTGTAACTGGACACATGTTCCAGACAGATAACATGCCCAATTTCGTGTGTTGCAGCGTTTCGCACATCAAATTTATTGGCTTGTGCACCATCATACCAAGTATAATAGTCGTTAAACCACAGGTCCCATTCAATCATTTCTTTAGTAGCTACATAGTATTTCCATTCAGTTTGTGCGTAATTTCCAAATATACCTGCATCCTTCCAGAAAACAGCATTGACATGGTCATCTAAATCAACATAATCTATGTCAGTATCACTTCCCCTAGTGAATGAAAATTCACATTGACCATAGTTTTCCCAAGTATTAAATGAAGTTTCAATCAATGCATCTTCATCATCTAGATCGAGACAATTATCGTTTACATGGTATGTCTGATCCCATTTTGTATCATCCCAGTAGTAACCGACTTCCCAGTAGAACCCCCAGCCAAATTCTTCTTCAACTTTTAACGAGGGGGGATTAAACGATAAAATACCAATGTCTATACTATTTTCTTCTTTTACTTCAAGTCTGTTCATAGAAAGAGGAGTATTAATACCAGCGATAGGATAATCCATTACACAGTATATCCTTACTTTTTCACCTTTTACGCATTTTATTACACCGCCAGGAATTCCACAACTGATTTCACCTATATCGCCTATTTCGCCGCCCCAATACTGTATTTTAATTTCTAGTGGTTCTCGTCCATCTGATTTTTCATAGTTATCAACCTGTATGATTGCTGTAGATTGAATACGTCTACTTTTTTCTTGTTGAACCCAATATGAATCGACTGAGAGAACTGTTCCTGTGAGAACGTGAGATGATTTATCTTCTATTGTTAATAGGTGGTATTCGATTTCTTTGGGATTAGCAAGAACTGTCGTTGTAGTTATTAAAACGAAGAACAAAAGTTAGAACTCTTATTTTCAGTTTCATCTTACACTACCCAATAGTTTTTATTGGGTATAAATATAAAAGATTTGCGCTATTATTTAGGTTCTATTAAGTATTCAGGGCATGGCGTAGACTGTTAACCGTCGGGACATAAAATCCTTGTAATAATAAGAATTTACTTAAATCTCTTAATTGCCCTGAATCATGTATTCGGATGTACTCCGCAAGCTGAACAATTATATGCCTTAAAGATGTCACTTTCCTCAATTGGGGGTGCGGGTTCTCCTTCATATGTTAGTACAACGGTATTATTACAATCAAGACATTTCGCTCTGATAAATTTCCATTATTTCCTTCAATCGATAGTAGAATCATATTAATATTAAAAATATGAGGGAAGGAAGCAGCCTTTCTTTTCAGTGATCCCTAGCTTCTCTGCGAAGAGCTTTAGGTATGCCTTTGCGATTTCGTAGGTTGTTCAATCTTTGACATCGATGTATCCCGCTCCGTCCACTACTACGCGACCAATCACGCCTTCTGGAATTGTAGTGGGAATGTTAATTCCGCTAACGGTTTTCCCTTCCACTTCTTCGATATCCCCTTTTTCTGGTTTATGACCGTGCTGACGTCCTAGAAACAGCAAGGTCGCGACTTCCCCAAACACTGGCTGAAACTCTATCCTAAGAATGGACTAAGCTAAATACATAAGTAGAATTTAATAGGGGCAATAGAAAGAGGTTTCTTAGAGGGAGATACGTAGTTGAAGATGCAAAGATATTTTGGGTTAGGCCCGCTGTTGATCGGGCTATTTATCTGCTATGGAGTCTTCAGTGGCATACAATCATATCAGGGAGAAACTGGACATGCCGTCAGTGGTCACCCTCCTCCCATTGCTTTCTGGATGCCTTCTTCTTATGAAGTATTACAGGTTCCGGACTACATGCTCCTCTATCTTGTTCTTGGGGTGATCTTATCCACTTCGGGATTCATGATGTTATTCTATTCGGCCAGAATATTGGGTTCAAATTAGCGGGTCAAGACAGTTGAACTTTGTTATTGGGGATCGGAGGCATATGTATGCCTCAGGAACGATACGAAGAATTAGAAGCCCAAACTTAGTACCATTAATTGAATAAAAATTGACTACCTTTCTGATTTTAAGGCAAGGGTGTGAACGAGGGTGTGGATTTAGTCCGGGGCTCCACTTCTAAGGCAGGCACCTTGACGACCTCCGGTTTACCGAAGAAAGCGGTCTCGCTTCCGGCTACGGCTTTAGCCACCTCCTGCCTAAAGTCTTCATTTAAAGAGTAGATATAGTTAGCTTGGAAGTAGGCGTCTGCCTCCGTGAACCTGGAGGCGCACCTGTTGCACCCGAAGACGGTCTTCAATTCGGTGAACCTCTGCCCGCACAGACCCCTGCACAGGAAGACGCCGCGCGTACGCCTTTCGAACACCTCGCTGCCGCAGCCAGGGCACATGAACACGGGCGACACTTCGTCGGAGCCACACTTTGGGCAAATCATCCTCATGCCCACAGCCGTCTTGTACAGAACCCTGTAGTGGGTTAGGAGGTTGAGAATCTTCTGCATCCTGTCCCCGGACACGACGCCGGGTACCCGGTCAGTGTTATAGCCGTGGATGGTGTGTACAACTGGGGCGACATGCCTCAGGTTACGGTTATGGAGCGTCGACAGCAGACCATAGACATGCTTGTTCCTGTACAGCTCGAACCTACGTTCCCTGAACTTCTCGTGGGTGAGGAACTTCTTGCGGTACTCCTCGATGTGTCTCTCGACCTGACCGGGCAGACCCCTGAGGCCCTGAGACGTTTTAACCGCGTAGTCGTCCGCGCCGGCCTCAACCACTTCGACGGCCTTCTCCGCCTCGTCCTCCCCCGCGACCACGATGATGGGGGCGAACACGTCTATCTCCCTCAGCTCCCTCACGATCTCGACGCCTGTGCTGTCGGGGAGCGTGTTATCGATGATGAGGAGATCGTAGACCTGCTCCATTAGCTTCTTGTAGCAGGTGTCGGCGTCGGGCGCGTAGTCCAGAGTGATTGCCTCGCCGTGCATCTGGAAGTACTTCTTGATGATCTTGGCGTCGTTCACGTTGTCATCCACTAGGAGTACCCTGTAGTCTCCCGCATCCATGACGCATGCATCTCCTTGAGCCGGCTGAGTCAACCACCGGCGCCCCTCTAAAAGAGATTGTGAATCCATAATATTGAACAAGAACCATGGCCCATGGAGGACCCCCTAAATACCATGAGCCGCATGAAACACTGGACTTGAAGCCAAACGTCGACGCAGTGGTCTTCGACCTCGACGGCACACTGATAAACATCGGGGGATTCGTCGAGTGGAATAAGGCCCAAGAGGACATCGTGAGAACCTACCTTGAGCACGGGTGCGACGAGGAAAACGTCGAGGCCTGCAGCGCCAAGGGCCTGTTCACCATGCTCGAAGAGATGTACGAAGTCAACGCCGTGGCCTACGGGGAAGTAATTGCAGTGGAGATACAGGAGGCGGTCTACGATATCCTCAGCGGCTACGAGGAGGCAGGAAACCAGCGGTGCACCAAGATGACTGGCTGCGTGGAGGCTCTCGAGTGGGTGAAAGAGACAGGTATCCCCATGGGGATATGCACGAGTAACTCCCAGACATCCGCGGAGAAGACGCTCAGGCAGGAAGGTTTAGCCCACTACTTCAAGGCCGTGGTGGGGCGTACGACGAGACACAGGATGAAGCCCCACCCAGACCAGCTTCTCGAATGCTACAGGATCCTTGGAGTCAAGCCAAGCAGAGGAGCGTTCGTAGGGGACAGCCATAGAGATGTCATCGCGGGTAAGGCCGTCGGCTCTTACACCATAGCGGTGCCGATGTACTTCAGCAGGGTCGACAAGATGAAGGAGGCCGGGGTGGATAGGATCATCGATAGCCTGCTTGAGCTGCCCGCGGCTTTGCTGGAGATCTAGCTCAATACCATGATTCCTTCTAGATGAACAGCCCAGATGTAGAGCGCCAGCAGTATGACCAAGGCGATTACGAGCCCCCGAAGAGCACGGTCATAGTCTATGGCGAACGCGCCGAGGCAGCCCACGAAGAAGCCGTACAGGTGCATGTCGTGGGCGACCACTGACTCGACGCTGACGAGGACGGCGGCGACCTCGACAAGCACGAGCAGGAGACCCATGACTACCCCTGGGAGCGGCAGTATGAGAGCTGTCGTAACCTTGAACGGCATCAACAGAAGCAACACGGCTATCAAACCGAATATGGCCCCCGAGGCCCCGATCACGGGCACATCTGACGCGGGGTCGGCGGCCGTGTGAACGAGGCCGGCGACGACCCCAGAGGCCAAGTACACGAGCCCGAACCTCAGCGAGCCCACGTCCCTCTCCACCTCCCTGCCTACGCTGTGGAGCACAAAGACGTTGGATACCAGGTGTGCTAGGTTCGCGTGGAGGAACATGTAGGTGACGAGGTTCAGGGGGCTAACCACGCCGACGGTGGACGGGACAAGACCGTAATCGTAGACCAGTTCCAACACGAAGCCCTTGGACCCAAAGAGAGTGACAAAATATGCGAGAACGCAGAGAGTGATCAAAGCATTCGTCACAGATGGTTTACTCTTTCCACTCTCTGCCATGAACATTGAATACAGCGGCCCCCGTAAAAAACCAGCGCCATAAGTAACTCTTTTCTGATAGACCGTGTAGACTGTACAGGAACAATCAGAGGTGAGAAGGTTTGAGTCTACGGCCAATAGATAACCCAAAGATCATCGGACGCGGGACGTGGTACGACAAAGCGGCGGATGAACTGGTGAAGCGCGAGAAGAAGCTCGGCCGTAGCCTGGACCTCCTACGGACGGAGAGCGGGCTCGGCGCCAGCGGCTACCCCCACATCGGCAGCCTAGCCGACGGACTCAGGAACTACGCCTTAGCCCTCGCCCTGGGGAACATGGGGTACGAAAGCGAGTACATCGCCTTCGCCGACGACAAGGACGGGCTAAGGAAGGTCCCCGAGGGGATGCCCGACGAGCTTGAGGAGTGGCTAGGATACTCGGTGGCCACCATCCCCGACATCTTCGGGGACTGCCACTTCAGCTTCGGCGAGCACATGAGCAGCCTCCTCAAGGAGGCGCTGGACTACACCGGCGTAAACTATACCCCGATGTCAGCGTACAAGGTGTATCAGGAGGGTATCCTCAGCGACGAGATCATCACCATCCTGGACAACCACGAGAGGGTCGGCAGGGTCATAGAGAGCGTCTCGGGGCAGGAGAAGTACACCGAGGCCCTGCCCTACTTCGTGGTCTGCGAGAACTGCGGCAGGATATACACCACCTACGCCCACGACTACAACCCCTCCAGCCACACCATACGGTACGAGTGCAAGGGCATGGAGGTCAAGGGACGGTGGCTCGAGGGATGCGGCCAAGAGGGAGAGGTGGACGTCACCAGCGGCAACGGCAAGCTCAGCTGGAAGGTGGAGTTCGCAGCCCGCTGGCACGCCCTTGACATCAGGTTCGAGGCATACGGTAAAGACATCGCCGACTCTGTGCACGTCAACGACGCAATCTGCCGCGAGATATTCGGGTGGGAGCCTCCCATGCACGTCCAGTACGAGATGTTCGTGGACCGCGGCGGCAGGAAGATAAGCAAGAGCGCGGGCAACGTGTTCACCCCCCAGGTGTGGTACAGGTACGGCAGCAAGGAGAGCCTCAACCTCCTCATATACAAGCGGTTCGTGGGCACCAAGAGCGGAAGCGTCGACGACATCCCGGTCCACATGGACGAGCTCGACGACCTGGAGGACGTCTACTTCGGCAAAAAGAAGGTAAAGGGCGAGCTGGAGAGGTACAAACTCACTGGCCTATACGAGTACAGCCACCTGCTGGAGCCGCCGGGTAAGCCGCAGGTGCATGTGCCTTTCAACCTCATGATAAAGCTCGCCAGGTTCGCCCCAGAGAGTTCCGAGCTCGACTTCATAGAGACGAAGCTCGACGAGTACGGGTACCTGAAGGAGACCGCCCATGGGCTGGACGAACGGATAGAACGGGCCTTCAACTGGATACGGGACTTCGAGGAAGAGAAGCCCACACACGTTGAGCTAACCAATGAAGAAAAAGAGGCCGTAAAGGCTATAGTGGATGAGCTGGAGAAGGCGTCAAACGAAGACGAGTACCAAGCAGCGGTGTTCAGCGTCTCGAAGAGCACCGGCGTCAAGGCGAGAAAACTGTTCCCCGTGCTGTACGGGATACTGCTCGGTAAGCCCCAGGGCCCCAGGTTCGGCCCATACGTCGGACTCGTGGGCAAGGAGACGGTGATAAAGGAACTCAGAGACGCCCTGAACCAGTAACCATACTATAAAATCAGAAGAAAAATGGGTTTGGCGAATGGAGACTAAGCGTGTGGCTTTCCGGCTTTTCCCCACTCGTACTTCTCTACGTCCTGGATTATCACGGTGACGGCGTCGGGCCCACAGCCCACCGCCTCGCACATGGCTTCCGTGAGGAGCCTGATGGTCTTGGCCTTCGTCTCCTTGTCTCTACCTTTGAACCATTTAACCTCTATTAGCGGCATCTCTGGTCAACCACCATTTATCCGTGATCGATAAGAAGTCTTCGGGTGAGGCGGGCTCCAAACTCAAGATCCTCATCACTTTTCAGAGAGGCAAACATATCATCGCCCGCCCCTCATGAAATCGGGCTCCGAGACAATAAGGGTTCCCCATGGAAAGACATTAAACCCTATACACGTGATAGATTCGCCATGGACCGACCCGACAAGACCATGTACTTCCTCAAAATCGCCCTCAGCGTCGCGGCCAGGAGCACCTGTCTCCGCCGCAAGTTCGGCGCAGTCATCGTCAAGGACAACACCATAGTGGGCACGGGGTACAACGGGAACGCCCGCGGCGTCGTGAACTGCCACGAGGTAGGCTGCATTAAGGACCTCATGGACGCCCCACTGGGGAAGGCCTACGACTACTGCCCGGCGGTCCACGCCGAGGAGAACGCCATCATAAACAGCAACAGGGCGGACAGGATCGGCGCCACACTGTACATAGCCGGCCTGGACAGGGAGGGCAGCTATACCATGGCTGTCCCGTGCCAGAGGTGCCAGCGTAAGATTATAAACAGCCAGATAACGGAGGTGGTCATCCTGAAGGACGACGGCGACCACATGAAGATCGACGTGAAGGAATACGTCAAGGCCGACGGAGAGTGGTACAGGGAGATGCTCCGTAAAGCCCGGGAGAAGTAGCCTCGACAAATTTATAAACCGACCCAACTCAACACCTACCGATAATGTCCATCGAAAAGAAGATCGAAGACCTTGAGAAGGAGATCCAGGCGCTCATAGACAAGATAGATTCGATAGAGGAGAAGCTCGAAGAGATGGGTGAGCGGCTCGACGAGATCGAGGAAAAACTAGAGCAACAGTGACCATTGACCTATTTTCTCTCACCCAAAGCTTAATTACTAGAATCGTCTGCCCCAATGAGAGGCATCGGGTATGGCTTTCGGGGAGCACACCTCAAAGCAGATAATCGGCGCCAAGTCGATGGAGCTGCAGGGAAAGAAGATTGTTCTATGCATCACGGGCAGCGTCGCCGCCATAAAGAGCACAGAGATCGCCAGGGAGCTCATGAGGCGGGGCGCCGATGTCTACGCCGTCATGACGCGTAGCGCGCAGCAGATCGTCCACCCCGACATGGTGGAGTGGGCCACGGGGAACCCCGTGGTGACCGAGCTAACAGGCAAGATCGAGCACGTCACCTACGCAGGTGAACACGAGAAACGCGCCGACCTCATACTCGTGGCGCCCTCCACGGCGAACACCATAGGGAAAGTCGCTGCGGGCATAGACGACACACCCGTAACCACGACCCTCACAACAGGGATAGGCGCAGGCATCCCCGTCATAATCGCGCCCGCGATGCACGCCTCCATGTACAAGCACCCCATCGTCATCGAGAACGTCGAGAAGCTTGAGTCCATCGGCGTCAAGATACTGATGCCCCGGTTCGAGGAGGGGAAGGCGAAGATCCCCGGAACGGAGGAGATCGTTCAGGCGGTCGTGGACAGGCTCACCGTGGAGAGGGACCTCACTGGTAAGAGGATACTCATCACGGCGGGGCCGACGAGGGCGTACCTTGACGCGTTCAGG
>DATKWN010000112.1:0-3490 GCA_035529515.1 Candidatus Krumholzibacteriaceae bacterium
GTGGCCATGGTGATCCTCGACCACATGATGCAGAGAGGACACGTGAGACAGGTTCTGGGTGAATAGGATGAGCTACACGGAGGAGATAGGCCCGCTGAGGGACGAGATCAACAGGCTCAACGAGGAGATACTGGAGAAGATAAGTGAACGCGTAGGAGTCGCGCTCAGGATAGGCGAGGTGAAGAAGAGGCACGGAGTGCCCATCGTAGACCGTGCACGGGAGGAGGTCGTCCTAGACCACGTGGGGGGCCTCGCCGCTGGCCGTGGCCTGGACCCGGAAGGCGTACGACGGGTGTTCAGGGAGATCATCGATCTCTGCGTCAGGGCCGAGGAGGAACACGGATGAGGGTGGCGTTCCAGGGGGAGCGAGGCGCCTACAGCGAGGAGGCGATAATGGCTCACTGGGGCGAAGTCGCTGAACCGTTGCCCTGCCCCTACCTGCCCGACGTCTTCGACGCAGTCGAGAAGGGAGACGCAGACCTGGGGCTCGTACCCGTGGAGAACAGCATCGAGGGGAGCATTGTCAGGACCTTCGACCTCCTCAACGAGCGCACCCTGAGGGCCCAGGGCGAGACCGTCCTCAGGATAGTCCACTGCCTGATAGCCAACCCCGGCGTCGAGGCCGGGGATGTGAAGAGGGTCTACAGCCACCCTCAGGCCCTGGGGCAGAGCAGGGAGTACCTGGAGAGGAACCGTCTCGAGCCCGTCGGGGCCTACGACACGGCCGGGAGCGTCAAGATGATCAAGGAGCAGGGCCTCATGGACGCCGCTGCCATCGCGAGCCAGCGAGCCGCCGAGGTGTACGGCATGAACGTTCTTGAGAAGGGGATCGAGACCCACAAGGAGAACTACACCAGGTTCCTCGTCATCGGCAGGGATGAGCCTGAGCCGACCGGCATTGACAAGACCAGCTTGGCGTTCGTCGTGGAGCATAGTCCAGGCACCCTCGTCAAGGCCCTCAACGCCCTGTCCACTAGAGGTATAAACCTGTGCAAGATAGAGTCGAGGCCCCTCGTGGGGACGCCGTGGGAGTACATCTTCTTCATCGACTTCCACGGCCACGTGAAGGACCCCGAGGTCGCCAAGGCCTTCGAAGAACTCCGAGGCCAGACGAGGTACATCAAGCACTTGGGTTCCTACTCCCGTTTCAGCGGGTAGCGTGGGGGCAGGCGGGCCTGCCCTAAACCGTAAAATACCTCGTCGCAGCAACAGCCTCGTCTAAGTTGAAGGCAGCTGTCATCGGCGCCGAGGGGAATATGGGGCGGTGGCTCGTTCACCACCTGGCTGGCCAAGGATACACGGTGCATCCTGTAGACCTGAGACGGGGGGAGGGAGTGAGGAAGCTGGGGACCGCGGACTTGGTTGTGGTCTCGGTGCCGATTCGAGCCACGCCGGGGGTCCTGTATGAGGCCTCCAGCCACATGAAGCCGGGGGCCGTCCTAGCGGAGATTGCTTCTCTAAAGGAGGGCGTCGTGGAGCCGCTCAGGGCGTCCGCCGATAAGGGGCTCGTCCCTCTGTGCGTGCACCCCATGTTCGGCCCATCGACCGTGAGACTGGGCAACAAGGCGGTGGCCCTGATCCCGCTGGTGGACCCGAGGCGTGAGGCGGAGCTCGCCGAGAGCCTCTTCCCCGGCGCCGATCTGGTCGCCGTGGACGCTGAGGCACACGACAAGTACATGGCGGCCGTCCTCTCGCTGCCGTACCTCGTCAACATGGCGTTCGCCAAGGCCCTGGAGGGTACGGACCTTGAGAAGCTGCGGAGGCTCGGGGGCACCACGTACACCCTTCAGTACATCCTCGCCCAGAGCGTCGTATCGGAGAAGACGGAGCTAGTAGAGTCCCTCCTGTCCCAGAACAGGCACCTGGACGGGGTACGGGAGGGGTTCCTGGAGGCGATGAACCAGATGGCGGGATCGGTGAAGGAGGGGAGGTTCACAGAGGCCCACGCAGAGATACGATGCATCCTGGAGACTGACCCATCTTACATCTACGCCGACGATAGCCGTCGACGAGCGTACGACGCCGTCAAGGATCACGACTTTAAAAACATGGGTAGCCATGATTAACCCATGATAAAGCTAAGCGACGTGTACGCTGCGAGGAGGAGGGTGTCCAGGTGGGCTAGGAGGACGCCCATGGAGCACTCCCCCCGCCTCAGCGGCGTCTGCGGCGGCGACGTCTGGCTTAAGCTGGAGAACCAGCAGGTCACGGGCAGCTTCAAGATAAGGGGGGCAACTAACAAGATACTTCTGCTCTCGGAGGAGGAGCGAGGCAGGGGCGTCGTGACGGCGTCCTCCGGTAACCACGCCCAGGGGGTGGGCTACGCGGCGCGTGAGCTGGGCGTCAGAGCCACGGTAGTTGTGCCGGAGCGTACGCCGAGCGTGAAGATCGACGCCATAAGGAGGTACGGCGTGGAGCTGATAATCGAAGGAGACGAGTACATGGACTCCGAGCGCCTGGCGAGAAGCATAGAGAGAGAGGAGGGAAAGACCTTCGTCTCGGCGTACAACGACGTCGAGCTCATCATGGGCCAGGCCACCGTTGGCCTGGAGATGGTTGAGGACGCCCCTGACCTCGACGCCGTCCTCGTCCCCGTAGGCGGCGGAGGCCTGGCGTCGGGCGTCGCCTCGGTATTCAAGCAGGTGGGAGACGCGGAGGTGATAGGCGTCCAGTCCGTGGCGAGCCCCGTCATGTACGAGTGCGTCAAGAGAGGCGAGATATTCGACATGCCCCTGAAGGACTCCGTGGCCGAGGGCCTGCACGGCGGCCTGGAGCAGGGCAGCGTCTCCTTCGACATCTGCAGGGAGCTCATAGACGACTGGGTGATCCTGGAGGAGGAGGACATACTGGAAGCCATACGCTACATACTGCACGAGCACCACATGCTCGTCGAGGGCGCCGCCGCTGTGGGGCCCGCGGCAATAATGGCTCACCCGGAGCGTTTCAAGAACAAGAAGGTAGGCGTCGTGATAAGCGGTGGGAATCTCTCGGCGGAGATACTTAGGAAAGTCGTTTAGCCCTCCCTCTTCTTCAGGTGCTCCCTTATCTCCTTCAACGTAACCAGTATCTCCCTGTTGACATCCTCGGCGCTGAGCAGCTCGTAGTTAGAGTTCAGCTCGGTGGTCGTCACATATGCCCCAAGATCGGTCTTGGAGCCGCAACAAAGGTTTGGTTAATCAATCTTTTATACACCAGATAAGCCTCTATGAGCGATAAACGTTGAAGCGCATCACCGTGGACGCGGGGAGGTGCGCCGGCTGCCGTCAGTGCGAGATGGTCTGTAGCTTCCACCACACGAAGAGGTTCAGCCCGGAGACCTCAAGGGTGACGGTGATCAAGGACGACAGAAACGGACTGGACTACCCGCTGATGTGCCGCCAGTGCAGCGACTGCCCACCCCTGAAGGCCTGCCCAACCCAGGCCATAAAGAGAGTAGGAGGCAGCACCATCACGGTGGACTGGCAGGCATGCATAGGCTGCGGCGCATGCG
>DATKWN010000113.1:0-3197 GCA_035529515.1 Candidatus Krumholzibacteriaceae bacterium
TACATCGGAACGACGATCATCATCGAGGCCCTCCTAGACGAGAGATCCGCCAGGAAGGACATCAAGATGAGGGTGGTCTCATGCGCCGTCAGCATGGATGTGGAGGACGCGGAGGAGGTGGCCAGGATCGCCGCTGGGATCGAGAGCGAGCTGTACGTGGTGATCTCCCCCAACGCCGCCCTGAAGGGACCCGCAGCCGCCAGGGGCATCCTAGCGGAGACCGGCAAGCCCATCATTGTGGTCTCCGACGAGCCCTCCCGGAAGATGGCGAAGGAGCTACCCGAGAACATGGGGTACTTCATAATCTACGGTGACCCCATGATCAGCGCCAAGAGCGCCTTCCTCGACCCCGTGGAGATGGCGAGCTTCAACGGCGACGTCCTCAAGGTCCTCGCCGTCACCGGCGCCTTCAGGCTCATCCAGTCCGAGCTAGACAGGGTCATCGACGAGATAAAGGAGGGCAAGAAGCCCGAGCTCCCGCGCATCGTCATCACCAAGTCCAGGGCGCTGGCGGCCAGCGAGATCCAGAACCCCTACGCCCAGGGCAAGGCCATGGCAGCCTACGAGATAGCCAGAGGCGTCGCCAGCCTCTCCACAGAGGCCGTCTTCAAGCTGCAAGAGCGCGAGCAAGCTATCCCCGTGCTCACGGCGGCCCACGAGGCGATCCGGCAGGCGGCGAAGCTCGCCGACGAGGCCCGCGAGATAGAGAAGGCCAACGACACAGTGGTAAGGGTAGCCCACTTCAGCAAGGGCAACCGCCGCAGAAAGGTCAAGCTCTACGACAAGTACTAGCTCTACCTATCTTTTTTTCTCCCTCTTCTAACACGCACGGCGGTGCCGGTCTTAAAGGAAAGCATGTCTTCACGGTTCATCTTGGACTTGCCGACGGCGACGACCTCGCCGCCGCCGTCGACCACCACGACCTCGTCCCCAGGCCTTATTGACTCCCCCGCGTCCCTTACGTGTTTGGCGAAGACGTTCTTGCCCTGCTCGACGAACTCGACGACGTCGTCCATGACCCTGACGCTGTACTTGAACCCCTCGAGAGCTGCGACCAGCCTCCTGGCTCCCGCGATGGTGACTGTGAACAACGCGTCGTTGGGCCTATAGTTAGCCACCAGCTCCTCACCGGCCCAGATGTGCCGCGGCTTCCCGGTGTTCTTTGAGTACTCTATCCGGGCGTCGTCGGGGAAGAGCGCCGCCCCCGCGCCTCTCCCGAACTGGTAGTCGGCCACGGCTCTTAGGCGGACTATGTCCTTGTTCATCGCTGAGATACACTCGCTGAGTCTTTATAAGACGATTCACACATGATGCTATGAGGTTTCGAGTTGCGCTGCGAGGTATGTGGACGCGAGATATTCGGGCAGCCCTACTACAGAGTCATAGAGGGCGGCAGGATGACGGTCTGCGGGGGATGCGCCCAGTTCAGCAACCAGGAGTGGGACCCCAGGAAGCCGAAGGCCCAGCCCCGGACGAAGCGCTCGGCGGCGAGCACTCAGCCGAGACGCAGGAGCGACATCGAGGTCGCCGAGGCCACGGAGCTGGTGGAGAACTACGGGGAGCTCATCCGAAAGACCAGGCAGAGGAAGGGGATGACCGTCGAGGACTTCGCGAAGAAGCTCAGCGAGAAGGAGTCCGTCATTAAGAATTTTGAGAAGGAGCAGCTGAACCCGACCATGACCCTCATAAGGAAGGTTGAGAGGGAGCTGGGGATCACCCTCATCGAAGAGTCAGAGGCGGGCACGGGGACCGTCCTCACAAAACCCATGGGTCGACGCACCCTCGGCGACATGATGAAGCTCAAGACAAAAGAAGAGGACGAAGAGGAAGGCTAACCATAAACGGAGCCATAGTCGTCACCGGTACGCCGGGAACCGGCAAGTCCACTCTGTCTAGGTTGTTAGCCGACGAGATAGACGCCAGACACATAGATCTCTCCGTCTACTCCAAGAACCTTGGGCTCATCATGTCCAAGGATGAGGAGATGGATACGGGTATAATAGACCTTGAAGCCCTGAGGATGAAGATAAGCGCGGAACTGAAGACCACAAACGGGGCAGTCATCATCGACGGGCACTACGCACACGAGGTGGCAGAGCCGAACGAGACCCTAATCGTCTTCGTGCTCAGGAAGGCGCCCTGGGCGCTGGCCGAGGTCCTACATGGACGCGGCTACCGCGAGGCGAAGGTGTGGGAGAACGTTGAGGCCGAGATAATGGGGGTGTGCACCGCCGAGGCCCTTGAGACGCATAAACATAGGAAGGTATGCGAGATAGACACGACGACGGCAACCACAGAGCAGAGCCTACAGAAGATGCTGCGACGTCTACAGGGTAAGGCGACGTGCGACGGCCCGGTCGACTGGCTGAGCCACCCCAGGACCATGGAGCTGATCAAGAGAAGTGTACCTTATAGCGAGATGCCCTAGCTGCGGGAAGCACATAATGGCCAACACGGCGAACAAGACCCGGACCTGCCCACACTGCGGCTTCAAGGCAGACCTGTTCAGCCTGCGGGTGCTGGCGAGGGCGGAGACCAGCCAGGACGCCGTCAAGATCATTCAGCAGCTCAAAGAGAGGGCGGCGGAGAGACGGCCGGGGGTCAGTTTCAAGCGATTCAGGGTCTAAACAATAGACTGAACCTGCTCTGGGCTGCTTCTGGTACGGGGAAACGTTTCTTGTTTTTATATTAGAGTAGGGGATACTGTAGGGTTAGAGGTAAGCACGTTGGCGGCTATAACAGGTAGAAAATTCTTCGAGGAGCTGGGGCAGCTTGTCGGCAAACCCGTCTTCGTCGAGGACAACTCGGGCAAGACCTACGAGGGCGTCCTCCTGGGCTTCGACAGCCAGAGCATGAGCGTCGCCCTAGGCGACGTCAAGGGAACGCAGGGAACGCTGTACCACAGGCTAATCCTCACCGGGAACACCGTAGCAAAGGTGATGGCCACGGAGAGGCCGTTCAACCTGGACGGGTTAAAGGAGAGGCTGGAGCGCGTCTTCCCCAACATGGTCCAGTACTTCTCCGAGGCCGGCGTACTCGTCGTGATGAACAAGATAAGGTTAAACGAGACAGGCATCATCGAGGGGACGGGGCCGGCGGCCGACAGGGTCCAGGACATATACAACAGGTTCGTGGCGGAGACCACTTAAACCCCAATTTTTCCTGATCTGAACAAGAGTTAAAACAGACACATCAGA
>DATKWN010000114.1:0-2699 GCA_035529515.1 Candidatus Krumholzibacteriaceae bacterium
GCGGAGCATCGCCGAGGTGACCCAGTCGAGAAGGATGCGCCTTAGGCAATCGAAAGAGAGCAACTCGATAGCGCTTCAGACCGCGTCGTACCTCCAGTCCATGGACGGGTACAGGCTGGGGGAGCGCATGGCTGACGGCTCGGGCTTCTGCGTGGTACAGCGGTTCATGGGCGGCCACGAGACCTACTCCTCGAAGGGCAGGCTCCTCCTGTCCAGGGGCATGTCCAGGGGAGAACTGGGGGTGACGCCCAGGCTGGTGGACGCCATGTACAGCTGCACCGCCTGCGGCCAGTGCTACGACCAGCACAGCCCCGGCACCCTGGAGATTAACAACGCCATCATAAAGACCAGGAGCCTGATAGCCGAGCAGGGAATGGCGCCGAAGACGTGCGGGAGGCTGATCGGCAACATTGAGAAAGAGGGAAACCCCATGGGGATGCCCTCAGAGGACAGGGCCCTCTGGTACACGGAGACCGCGGAGGAGCACAGGTTCCGCGGCAACGAGGTGCTCTACTGGCCTGGGTGCACCACGAGCTACAGGCTCCCCGAGCTTGTGGAGGCTACGGCGGAGGTGCTCGGGGCGGCCGGCGTCGACTTCGGGGTTCTCGGCGATGAGGAGACCTGCTGTGGGCTCATACTCTACCTGATGGGCTTCTGGGACGAGGCACGCGGGAACACCGCGGAGGTGCTGAAGACCCTTTCGATGGGCTCCCCCCGTGTGCTCGTGACCAGCTGCGCCGGGTGCTTCTACGCGTTCAAACGCGTGTACCCGCACCTGGGCGTCACGTTGCCCATGAAGGTGATGCACTCCTCGACGTTTTTCGACGCCCTGATAAGGGAGGGGAGGCTCTCGTTCCGGGAGATGGAAGGCGACATCATGTGGCACGACCCCTGCGACCTTGGGAGGCACTGCCACGTCTACGAGCCGCCGAGGAGGGTCCTGAGGGCCGTTCCCGGCCTGAACCTCGTGGAGCCCGGGCTGAACAGGGAGCACGCGGTCTGCTGCGGCGCCGGCGGCGGCCTCTGGTCCTATAACGAGAGGCTGACGGAGGATGTGTCGCATCAGAAGGTGGAGGATGCGATCCCTAGGGCGGTTGACGGCGTCGTCACAGGCTGCCCGACGTGTCTCCTGAACCTCCGCAGCGCCGCGAGGGAGAGGAGGC
The DNA here is from genome assembly GCA_035529515.1 of Candidatus Krumholzibacteriaceae bacterium. GTDB lineage: Archaea > Thermoproteota > Bathyarchaeia > TCS64 > TCS64 > RBG-16-57-9. The sequence goes on from DATKWN010000114.1 coordinate 1,164, forward strand.
CTGGGCTCGGCGTCTACGATCTCAGCGAGTTTCTGCTGAGATGCATCTAGAACTAAATGTGGTTACAGGGGGCTACATACCTAAACTATTTTATCGTGGGGCTTCTCATAGAAGCTGAACATGCTGGAGTCTTCCAGAGGAACATGTGAAAAAGTTTGGAGCAACTCCGTATAACCCACATCGTTTTAGACGTGTTGAAAGCCCATCAGCCACCCCTCCCAGAGTTCGCCGCCTTCGTGGGGGAACTACCTGGCATCAAGAGAGTTGACGTAACGGTCGTCGAGATGGACGAGAAGACAGAGAGCCTCAAGATCACCATCGACGGCGTCAACATCGACTACGAGGAACTCAGGAGCCACATGGCGAAGCAGGGAGCCGTGATCCACAGCGTAGACCAGGTAGTCGTCGAGTAAAATGCCGACCAAGCCCACCCTCCAGCCTTTCCTGGACAAGCAGACGGACACGGAGGGTGCGGACTACATTCTCTTCGGGGCCCCGCTGGACGAGACCGCCTCCAACAGGAGGGGAACGAGGTTCGGCCCCAGCGCCGTGCGGCGTGAGAGCAGGTACCTGGACACCTTCAGCGTCCGCACGGGGCTGGACTGGGGCGACCTCAGCCTGGCCGACATAGGCGACGTGGATTGCCTCGACGTCCCCGAGGCGCTGAAGAGCATCGAGGAGACGGTGGGCTCGTTCGACGGCTTCCCGGTGATGCTGGGGGGCGAGCACACCATAACCCTGGGCGCGCTTAGAGCCCTGGAGCCGGATCTCGTCGTCGTCTTCGACGCCCACCTGGATCTCAGGGACGAGTTGTTCGATGAACGGATGTGCCACGCGACGTACCTGAGGCGCGGGTACGAGGAGCTGGGCTTCAAGGCCGTGGTCCTCGGCGCCCGGGCTCTATCTGGGGGGGAGGTCGAGTTCGCGAAGTCCACGGGCGACATACGCTACTTGACGGCCCTGGACATGCTGAGGCAGGACCCGGTCTCCATGGTTCAGGGCATCGTGAGGGGCTCGGACAAGGTTTACATCAGCCTCGACATGGATGTGCTGGACCCTTCCGTCGCCCCGGCGGTGGGCAACCCGCACCCCGAGGGGCTCTCGGTCACCATCGTCATGGACATCATAGAGCAGGTCATGGACGAGAGGGTCTGCGGCTTCGACGTCAACGAGGTCTACCCCCACTACGACACGGGCCAGACCGCCGCCACGGCCGCTTACCTGGTGATGGAGACCCTGTACAGCCACGTCGCGGCGAGACGGGGTTAGAGAAAGTTGCTCAGTATCGTCATGAAGACCTGGACGATTAGGCCGCTGGCCATTAGGCCGGTTACGATGAGTCTGCCTTTCTCCTCGTAGAACTCTTTGCCGTATCTTCTCTCCGTGGCGAGCCGTACTATGCCGCCGACGCCGAAGGGTATTATGTAGTGGGGTGGGAAGAGGAGGCCCATGCCGAGGCCCATCATGCTGATGGGTGTGAAGACTTCGAGTAGGGCTCCCATCACCCCGCCTGCGAGGAACGTCCAGGGGTTCATC